>NZ_JARGEE010000298.1:0-11336 GCF_033794485.1 Streptomyces sp. MB09-02B | reverse complement strand
GTTTGGTGCCTAGCTCGACGAGCATCAACAATTTAGCTTCGTCTCGCTGTAACTATCTGCTGTTTTCTGATTTGACGACGCAGAACGGGGCTTCGGGGTTTCCCGCTGTCCCGGGGGTCCGGAGAGGGGGCAGGAGGGGCAGCTTCGCGGACAAGGGCACGGTGAGCCCGGAAGACGGACGGCGGCCGACGCCCGGCCGACGAGACACCGGCGAACGAGAGACCGGCCGGAACGCACCGCCGTGGTGGCGGGCGTTCTGGCCGGTCTCCTATACGTCTGTCTGCGGGTGCGGGGCGGTCCGGCCGTCGTGGGCCAGGCCCCCCGTCGCCACCGGTGCCGATGACCGCCCGGTGGCCGCGGAGAGGTGCGGGGCGGCGCGGCTGCTACGCGTCGCCCTCGTCGTCCTTGGGCTTCTCGGCCTCGTCGACGTCCTCGGCCAGGCCGAGCTGCTCGACGAGCCACTTGTCGAACTCGATGGCGGCGCGCACCCAGCTGACCGTCGACGAGACGAAGTGCTCCAGGCTGACGCCGGTGCCGATCAGCAGCTGGGCCTCGCCGATGAGGCGGACCGTGCCGTCGTCGTGCGTGTGGCTGTAGACCTTGGGCCACAGGGTGCGGCGGTTCCAGTCGTCGATGGTCTCCAGCAGGGCCGGCTTCTCGTCGATCTGGTGCGGGCGGTCGTAGAACGTGCGCACCGAGAAGACCTGCTGGTCACCCTCGCCACGGAACATGAAGTACGTACGGAATTCCTCCCACGGCGCCGCGAGGTCACCCTCGTCGTCGACGACGTACTTCAGCTCCATCTGGTCCAGGAGCTGCTTCACGAGGTCCTGATCCGGGACCACGGGGCCGGGCGGCGGGCCGGGCTGCGGCTCGGGCTGGCCCCCGAAGTTCGGAATCGAGGACGGGTCGATGCTCACCGTGATTTTCCCTTCGTACGGATTCCGCCATCCTCCCCCATGCGGGGGCGGGAGTGGCAACCCCCGCCCCGCGTGGTTCGTCGCCCTTGGCCGGATCCGGGAAGGGATTCAGCTACGAGCGTGGACGGGAACCTTTCGAGTACCCCCGGTCACGGGTTCTTCTCCATCGACGGGGAGGACGACGGGGAGGTCGTGCCGTCCGTTCCGGAGGCGGTCGGCCCGAGCGTCGCCGGTCCCACGATCAGGCCCTCTCCCTCGCCGAACGTGTCCACGCGGACCGTGTCGCCGTCCTTGATCTCGCCGGAGAGGATCTCCTTCGCGAGGCGGTCGCCGATGGCGGTCTGGACGAGGCGGCGCAGGGGGCGGGCGCCGTAGGCCGGATCGTTGCCCTCGTCCGCCAGCCAGGCCAGGGCCTCGGGGGTGATCTCCAGGGTGAGGCGGCGCTCGGCGAGGCGCTTGGCGAGGCGGTCGATCTGAAGCTTGGCGATGCGCTCCAGCTCCTCCTTGTTCAGCGCGGAGAAGACGACCAGGTCGTCCAGGCGGTTGAGGAACTCGGGCTTGAAGGAGGCCCGGACCACCTCCAGGACCTGCTGCTTCTTCTCCGCCTCGGTGGTGACGGGGTCGACCAGGTACTGGCTGCCCAGGTTCGAGGTGAGGATCAGGATGGTGTTGCGGAAGTCGACCGTGCGGCCCTGGCCGTCGGTGAGCCGGCCGTCGTCGAGGACCTGGAGGAGGATGTCGAAGACCTCCGGGTGGGCCTTCTCCACCTCGTCGAGCAGGACCACGGAGTACGGGCGCCTGCGGACGGCCTCCGTCAGCTGGCCGCCCTCCTCGTAGCCGATGTAGCCGGGGGGCGCGCCGACCAGCCGGGCCACGCTGTGCTTCTCGCTGTACTCCGACATGTCGATGCGGATCATGGCCCGCTCGTCGTCGAAGAGGAAGTCGGCGAGGGCCTTCGCCAGCTCCGTCTTGCCGACGCCCGTGGGGCCCAGGAAGACGAAGGAGCCGGTCGGGCGGTCCGGGTCGGCGATACCGGCCCGGCTGCGGCGTACGGCGTCGGACACCGCCCGTACGGCCTCGGTCTGGCCGATGAGGCGGCGGCCCAGCTCGTCCTCCATGCGGAGCAGCTTCTGGGTCTCACCCTCCAGCAGGCGGCCGGCCGGGATGCCGGTCCAGGAGGCGACGACGTCGGCGATGTCGTCGGAGCCGACCTCGTCCTTGACCATGGTGTTCTTGGCGTTCTTGGACGCGGCGGCCTCCTCCTCCGCCTCGGAGGCCTCCTCCAGCGCCCGCTCCAGCGTGGGGATCTCGCCGTAGAGGAGCTTGGAGGCGGTGTCGAAGTCGCCGTCGCGCTGGGCGCGTTCGGCCTGACCGCGCAGGTCGTCGAGCTTCTCCTTCAGCTCACCGACGGCGTTGAGGGACTGCTTCTCCTTCTCCCAGCGGGCGGTGAGGCCGCGCAGCTCCTCCTCCTTGTCGGCGAGGTCGCGGCGCAGACGCTCCAGACGCTCGCGGGAGGCGACGTCGGTCTCCTTGTCGAGCGCCATCTCCTCCATGCGCAGCCGGTCCACGGACCGCTGCAGCTCGTCGATCTCGACGGGCGAGGAGTCGATCTCCATCCGGAGCCGCGAGGCGGACTCGTCGACGAGGTCGATGGCCTTGTCGGGGAGGAAGCGGGAGGTGATGTAGCGGTCGGAGAGGGTGGCGGCGGCGACCAGCGCCGCGTCCGCGATGACGACCTTGTGGTGAGCCTCGTAGCGGCCCTTGAGTCCGCGCAGGATGGCGATGGTGTCCTCGACGGTCGGCTCGGCGACCAGCACCTGCTGGAAGCGGCGCTCCAGCGCCGGGTCCTTCTCGATGCGCTCGCGGTACTCGTCGAGGGTGGTGGCGCCGACCATGCGCAGTTCGCCGCGGGCCAGCATCGGCTTGAGCATGTTGCCGGCGTCCATGGCGGAGTCGCCGCCGGCGCCCGCGCCGACGACCGTGTGCAGCTCGTCGATGAAGGTGATGATCTGCCCGTCGGAGTCCTTGATCTCGGCGAGGACGGTCTTCAGCCGCTCCTCGAACTCGCCCCGGTACTTCGCCCCGGCGACCATGGCGCCGAGGTCGAGCGAGACGAGCCGCTTGTTCTTCAGGGACTCGGGGACGTCGCCCTTGACGATCCGCTGGGCGAGCCCCTCGACGACGGCGGTCTTGCCGACGCCGGGCTCACCGATGAGGACGGGGTTGTTCTTGGTCCGGCGAGAGAGCACCTGCACGACCCGCCGGATCTCCTGGTCCCGGCCGATGACGGGATCGAGCTTGCCCTCCCGCGCGGCGGCGGTGAAGTCGGTCCCGAACTTCTCCAGGGCCTTGTACTGGCCCTCCGGATCGGCGGTCGTCACCCGGCGTCCTCCCCTTGCCTTCTGGAACGCCTCCTGCAACTTCCTGGCGTTCGCCCCCTGCCGGGAGAGTACGTCCCCGGCCTGGCCGCCCTTCTCCGCGACCCCGATCAGGAGGTGCTCGGTGGAGACGTACTCGTCGCCCAGCTCCTTGGCCTTGGCCTGGGCCTCGGCGACGACGCTCAGCAGCTCACGGTTGGGCTGGGGCGGCGAGACGGTGGAGCCGGTCACGCTGGGCAGACCGGCCAGGATCTTCTCGGCGCCCGCGCGCACGGCCGCCTGATCGGCGTCCACGGCGGCGAGCAGGTCCGTGATGTTCTCGTTGTCCTGGCCCTGCAGCAGAGCCAGCAGCAGGTGGGCGGGGGTGAAGTCGGGGTGTCCCTCGGACACGGCCCGGTTGCTGGCCGCGTTGATCGCGTCCCGGCTCCTGTTGGTCAGCTCGGCGTCCACGTTCGCGTTTCCCTCCTTGCGTCAGCCGTCAGCCACGGTGACGTGAGCAACGTACATAAAGTTGAGTCTATTCCACTCAAGGTGGCGCTGGGAGGGGTTCCCCCGGACTCGCCGCCGGGTCGGCCGCTACATTCCAGACCGTGAGCATCTATCGAGTGGACCTGGATGACCCGGACGCCGCCTACCTCGCCTTCTGGCAGGAGCGCCACCTCTGCACACTGACCACCCTCCGCGCCGACGGCAGCCCCCATGTGGTGCCGGTCGGAGTGACATACGAACCCGGGGCCCGTCTCGCTCGGGTGATCACCCGTACGGGGAGCGCGAAGGCGCGGCATGTGCGCGCCGCGGGCGCCGAGGGGGCCCGGGTCGCGGTGTGCCAACTGGAGGGGGCGCGCTGGGCCACGCTGGAGGGGCTCGCCCGGGTGCACGAGGACCGGGAGCGGGTCGCGGAGGCCGAGCGGCGGTACGCGGAGCGGTACGGCAGGGAGCCGCGGCCCAATCCGGAGCGCGTGGTGATCGAGATCGAGCTGACACGGGCGCTGGGACGAGGCTGACCCACGGGTGCGACCGGGCGCGGCCCGCGCGCCGACGGTGACCGTCCGCTTCCGGTTGACCTTTTTTCGGACAGATGAGCGGGCGGACACGGGGGCGCCGACATCGGGGGCCATCCCGAAATGTCGCCGTAAACCTGCAGCGGCGTCACCGTGTTCAGGTCACGGTGACGCCGCTGCTGGGGGGAAGCGCCTGAGCGATGTGAAACGACGGGGGATCGCTTCAGGCACTGCGGGGGGTGGCTGAGACGGCCGTGGAGGCCGGGGTCTCCGGCTCGGCGAGCCGGTGGTCGCGCTGGTCGAGATTGACGAAGACCATCCCGTACCGAACGGCACACCGTACTGGCTGTGGCGCGCCGCGCGGTCGCCGCAGACATCGGTACGCCCGGATGTCCTCGTCCTCGTCCCGGGTCACCACCACCGGTTCGCCGAACACGGTCACCATCAACGAGTCACCGCTGTGGGGGATGGCGGTGGCCAGGTCGATGAAGTGCCAGCCGGAGCGATAGGCGGTGGCCATCTCGCGCCGGAAGGAACGGTCGTCAGGCGGAGTGGTCACATCAGCTCCCTGCTCCGTCGTCGGCCGGGGGCACCGGCCAAGTCGTGTCTGCGGCCCGCGCCAGTGCCGTCGACTCCACCACCGCCGGCCAACTGGTGTCCGCGCGAATGTCACCCTTCGTTTCGGAGAGACCGCTCAGCGCTCCGAAAACGACAACGGTGGAGAAGGCGGCGACAAGCACCGAGCGAAGCATTCTCTTGCGCATAGTCGGCTTCGTCCTCACTTGAAGGTCCCTCTTCCCCCGTCGAGTACGACGATGGCTCATTCGGGCACGTCATGGCCACATAATCGATGCATCATGTTCCTGCATGTTCAGGACCCTGGGGGGTGGAGATTTGGTGGAAAATCGGGTTGAAGCGATACATCCCCACACGGTGGCTGATCTGTGCGACGAGGGAGCACGTCTCTACGCACACGCACTGCGGACGGGACGCATCGCACGCGAGGAGGTGGAGTCCGCCCCCTGCCTCATGGAGTTCCCCCTGCTCCATCCCGACCCTGATGACGCGAACTGGCTTCGTCCCGTTCCCCCTTCGGTCGCACTGGCCCAGCGACTCAACCCGATAGAGCGCGAGATCGCCGAACAGCGGCGCCGGTCGATCGAGCTCAGCGACGCCTTCGAACCCTTTATGGCACTCAGCGCCCAGGTGTCGGCCCCGACGCACGCGATCAGAGTGCTGGAAGGCGGCGAGCAGATCCAGGCGGCTCTGAACCTGGCCACCGCCGAGTGCCAGATCGAGGTGCTGACGGTCCAGCCGAGCAACCGCATATCGGAGCGCAACCTGCTCCAAGGGCTTGAACGTGACAGACCGTTGATCGAACGTGGTGTGCGGATCCGCACCCTTTATCAACACACGGCCCGGCACAACCCGGAGAAGCTGGCCTACGTGGCGCGGCTGTCCGACGGCAAGGTGGAATACCGCACCATCGACGAGTTGGTCGAGCGCCTCATCATCTGCGACGACACCGTGGCCTTCATCCCCACCCGCGACGACCAGCAGGTCGCCCTGGAACTCAGACATCCCGGCCTCGTGCGCTACCTGGTCAAGGTCTTCGAGTTCATGTGGGGCCGCGCTGTCCCCCTGACCGCCGGCGCCCCGTACGAAACGGCCCCCGACGGCATCACGGACATCCAGCACTCCATCGCCAAGCTCCTCGTCGAAGGCCACGTGGACGAGGCCATAGCACGACGCCTGGGCATGAACGTCCGCACCTGCCGCGCCCACATAGCCAAACTGGCGACGGCACTGGGCAGCGGCAGCAGGGCCCAACTCGGCTATCTGATCGCGCAGTCGGGGATCCTGGAGCAGGGGCAGAGCCACTGACGGGCGAGGGAGGCGAGTACAGGTGACCGGCGAGGTCCACGGGCATCGGGTCGACGAACTGTGCGCAGCCGGCCTTGAGTTGTACGCGCGAGCGCTGCGGGACGGGCGGGTGCGCGGCGAGGAAGTGACAGCGGCGCCCTGTCTGGTCCCGGCCGGGCTGCTGCACCCGGCGATGGAGGACCCGTCCTGGCTGGAGCCGGCGGCCCCGACGACCGCCCTGCACAGACTGCTGCGCGACATCGAGGACAGGGTTGCTGAGGAACGCCGCCGTGAGGAGCGGTTGGCGACAGCCTTCGAGCCGCTGCTGCGGATCGCGGAGCGCCAAACCGACCCGGCGGGTGACAGCCCCCCTGCGATCACCGTGCTCAGCAGCAAGGAACGGATCAACACCGCCATCACCGAGGCCATGGCAGGAGCCACGCAGGAACTCCTCTGCATCCAGCCGCACACCAACTACCACGGGCAACCCGCCCCGCACGTCGTCGCCTTCGAGCGTGACCAGTCACTGCTGGACCGGGGTGCCCGTATCCGCACCCTCTACCCGCACACGCTCCGCCACGCCCCCATGGCCATGGCCCGCTACGAACAATTACGGGGCGACGTCGAGGCCCGCACCCTCGACGAGGTCACCGACCGCCTCATCCTCATCGATCGTTCGGTGGCCTTCATCCCCGCCAGCAGCGACCTGACCATGGCTCTGGAGATCCGTCATCCCGCGCTGATCGCCTTCTGCGCCACCACGTTCGACCGCCTCTGGCACCTGGCCACGCCCATGTACCCCGAGACCGTCCAACTGCCCGTGATCGACGGCATCACCCCGCGTCAACGTGCCATCGCCCGCCTCTTGGTGCAGGGCCACACCGACACGTCCATCGCCGACCGGCTGGGGCTCAACGTCCGTACCGCTCGCCTCCACATCGCCAAGCTCGCCGCCCAGCTCGGGAGTGAGAGCCGGGCTCAGCTGGGCTATCTCATCGGACGGTCGGGGATTCTGGAGCAGGAGCCGTAGAAGCCGTAGGGGCTGTGGAGGCCGCAGGGGCTGTGGTGGCCGGGGCCGGCAGGGCCGGGACGTCGTCCGGGGAGGAGCGAGGCGGCCCGTCCAGGCCCGCCTCGGCGATGCGGACGCCCAGTTGCGTGCGGCTGGCCGCGCCGAGGCGTTCGGAGAGGCGGGCGATGTGGGCGCGGCAGGTGCGGACGCTGATGCCGAGCCGCTCCGCGACCACCGCGTCCTGGTGGCCCTCCGCCAGCAGCGCCGCGATGGACCGTTCCCGGTGGGTGATGCCGGCGACGCCGGTCGACGGGAGGGACGCGGCGAGCGGGACGCCGAGGCGCCACAGGCGTTCGAAGACGGTGACCAGGTACTCCACCAGCGCGGGGTGGCGGATCTCCAGGGCCATGGTGCGGTCGGAGTTCGCGGGGATGAAGGCGACCGTGCGGTCGAAGACGATGAGGCGTTCCACGACCTCGTCCAGGGTGCGGGCCTCCGCCGACTCCCCCATCAGCTCCATGTAGTTGTGCAGGCCCTGCCCGTGCCGGGCCACATGCGTGTACAGGTCCCGCATCCGCACACCCCGCCGGCACATCGCCAGCGCCCGGTGCAGCCCCTCGCGCAGCTCGTCCTCGCGCCGGATGCCGCCGGGTTGCACGGTCAGCACCTCGGTCGTACAGCGGTCGGTGGCCTCGTCGATCGCCGCCCGGATCCGGGACAGCCCGTCGAGCACCCGGATCGCCGTGCTCTCCGCGGACTGCCGGGCCCGGGAGCCGCCGAGGCCCGCGTACCACTCGACGGCGTCCACCGCCGCGCCCATCCGGGCCTGACTGGCGCTGACCTCGGCGTGGACACCGCGCAGCAGCCGGGTCATGACCTCCTGCGGCGAGGTGGGCACCAGCCAGCCCATGTCGTCGGGGTCGGGGTGCAGCAGGGCGAGTTCGAGCAGACAGGGCACGGGGTCGGCGTCCGCGCGCGGGACCCGGCCACGTCGTACGGCTCTGGAGTACACCCGGTCCCCGGCCGCGCAGAGCCGGTCGGCACCGTGCGGATGCTCCTCGGTCGCGTGCCCGGCCATCACCCAATTCACCCCCGGTTCCAGCCCTTCGCAGCGCAACTATGCGCGGCCCGCACCGGCTCCGCAACACGGCTGCACCGCATTTATGCACCAGTAACACACCCTATGGACCTCTATCTTCACCCCTCAGGCAGTCCGCTCTACAGCAAGCTGAAGGTAGCGACAGCATGTACGTTCCGTGCAGAGTGAGTGAACTCATTGAAATCGATCACGCTATGCCCATAATTCGCGCGCGAATATCCTCGTGCGGGGACTCACGCGTGGCATGAGGCACCTCAGAACAACCCGCCGGGCACGCTCCTCTGCTCCCCCTCGACGAGGTTCTTCGGTTCGCCATGAAGCGGGGAGGCAATGTTGTTACGTGTGGTGATAATCGGGCGCGTGCCGCTGGACCGGGCCGGGGTCAAGCGCGTCCTGGAAGAGGAGACGGGGATCCGGGTCGTGGGCGAGGGAAGCGCGAACGAGTCGTCGCACCTCGCGCGGACGGCCCGTCCGGACCTGCTCGTCACACTCCACGACGGCCCGGACGACGCGCTCGGCGATCTGGGCCCGACCACCCCCGGCCTGCCGAGAATCGTCCTGGTGAACCGTCTTTCGGAGCAGGCGACCCGGCTGCTGCTGCACTACGGCGTCAACGGGATCCTGCTCCGCGACGGCTCCGTCACCCACCTCGGCTGGGCCGTGCGGGCCGCCGCGGCGGGCGGCCTCGCCCTCGCACCCACTGCGGCCGCTTTCGTGAGGGAGCAGTTCACACAGCCCGACCGGCTGAGTGAGGAAACGTCTGCCGCACAGAATTTGATATCCACGCTCAGTCCACGCGAGCAGGAAATCCTTGAATTCCTAAAACAAGGTCTGCCGAATGCAGACGTGGCCGATTCCCTGGCCATCAGCGGACACACCGTGAAGGACCATGTGCGCGCCATCTATACGAAATTCGGGGTGGACAACCGTGTGCTGGCCGCGCGGATCGCCTGGCAGGCGGGCGTCGGCAGATCCACCGAGGCCACCGGGCGACCGGTCGGGCGCCCCGGCCCGATCACGGGCACGGTCAGTGGTCCCAGCAGCGGCTTCCGGCCGAGCGGTGCGCTGATTCCCCACCCGCATTGACAGCAGGGGCTCAGGGGTGCCGATCGGCACCCCTGAGCCCCTGTCCCTGTACCCCTGAAACCCCGAGCGGCGGGGTCAGTCGTTGCGCGGGCGCCACACAGAGCCCGTCGTCGCCGCCGTGCGGGCGCCCCACCACGCCATCACCGCGGCGCAGAGCAGTCCCGCGCCGCCCACCGCCGACAGCGCGGACAGCCGACTCGCCGAGTCGGCCATGAGCGGCGTGGTCACGAACCAGGTCACGGCGACCGCCGCGCACACCGCGAAGACGACGGGCACCAACAAGGACCACACGGAGACGGCGTAGTACACCCGGCTGTCCCCGGTCAGTACAGAGACCGGCCCCAACTCCCGCCCGGCCCGTACGAACTGGGCGACGGACCCGATACCGGCCACCACCACGATGACCAGCACCCCGCAAACGGACAGCAGTTCGAGCCATTGCTGTGCCGCGATGCCCTCACCGCTGCCCCCGAGCGTTCCGGTCACGGCGAAGACGGTCACCGTCGTCGCCATCGCCAGGTGCTCGTTGGCGGCCCGGTGCACCCCTGCCGTCGACAGCTCCCGTCCGTCGTCGGCGAGCACCATCAGGATCGGGTCCTCGGTCGTCCGCACCGCCTCGGCGACGTCCCCTGTCGCGGCGTACAGCCTCACTCCCACAGACCGCTCCAGTTCCACGACCTGCGCGAGGCCGGGATGCTGGGTAGTACGCAGTTCGGTGGCCGACTCCGGGCAGGGGAGATCGAGCCCGCGCCACACCGCGCAGGGGGCCACGAGGTCCGTCCGGCCTTTGCGCGGGTCCTGCCGCACGGCGAGGACCCCGGTCCCCGAGCCCAACGCCCGCTCGAAGGCGGCTGTATCGGCCGACCTCGTGTCGGCGCTCGGCCGGCCCCGCCAGGACCCGGCCCGGCGTCCGATCGGCGCTCTGCGCACCCACCTCGAATACCTCGACTCCGAGTCGCTGGAGGCCGGGCTGCCGGCGCTGCTGCGCGACCTCCAGCAGGCGTGCATGGCCTCGGCGGAGGCGGTCGCCGAGAAGTTCTTCCCGTACCAGGGGCGCCGTCGAATGGGCCCAGGAAGGCGCGTGAGCACGATGAACCTGCCCGCAACGGCCGCGACGGCCGCGACGGCTCCTCGGCCGACCCGGCGCCTGCGCATCCGGCACACCACCCGCGTCGCGTACGCCCAGCCCGCGGCCTCCTCCCACAACGAGGTCCGCATGACGCCGCTGACGCTGCCCGGCCAGACCACGCCGGACGCCCGGGTCCTGGTCAACCCCTCCACGCCGACCTGGTCGTACTGGGACTACTGGGGCACCCAGGTCACCGGTTTCGACCTCATCGAGCCGCACTCCGACCTGACGATCACGGCGACCAGCCTGGTGGAGACGTCCCCGCCCGAGCCGCTCCCGGAGGCGCCGGACCGGGCGGAGATCCGCCGGGCGACCGCCGACTCCCGCCTCCTGGAGTACCTGACGGCGACGGGCCGTACGACGCTGCCGCAGGATCTGGTGGACCGGGCCCGGGAGGCGTCGGAGGGTCTGTCCGCGCACGGGACGGCGGTCGCGGTCTCTTCCCTGGTCGCGGACCGCGTGGCGTACGTGCCGGGCGCGACCGGTGTGCACACGAGTGCCGCCGAGGCGTGGGACCAGGGGGCCGGCGTCTGCCAGGACATCGCCCACCTCACCCTCGGCATGCTCCGCGCCCTCGGCCTGCCCGCCCGCTATGTCTCCGGCTACCTCCACCCGGATCGCGAGGCCGAACTCCACCGCCCCGTCGCAGGCCAGAGCCACGCCTGGGTCGAGTACTGGGCGGGCGACTGGACCGGCTACGACCCCACCAACCGCGTCCCCGCCGACGAGTCCCACGTGGTCGTGGGCCGGGGCCGCGACTACGACGACGTGACACCCCACAAGGGCATCTACCGGGGGGTGGCGGGAGGACCGCCGGAG
Organism: Streptomyces sp. MB09-02B; assembly: GCF_033794485.1. Classification (NCBI taxonomy): domain Bacteria; kingdom Bacillati; phylum Actinomycetota; class Actinomycetes; order Kitasatosporales; family Streptomycetaceae; genus Streptomyces; species Streptomyces sp. MB09-02B. The sequence goes on along the minus strand of NZ_JARGEE010000298.1, from coordinate 32 downwards.
GTGACGATCGAGTTCACGCGGGTGGCGTGAGG
>NZ_JARGEE010000297.1:0-11382 GCF_033794485.1 Streptomyces sp. MB09-02B | reverse complement strand
CCGTCGTCGTCACCCGCACCAACGCCTGACGATCTTCGACGCTCAACGCAACCGGATACTTCTTCTGCGAAGACACAGCACCCCTGACGGCCGAAAGGACGCGACAGGGAGATTCTGCCCAACTCCAGCAACCAGAACGACACTTAGCCGCGACGATCTACTAGCAGGGGGACCAGGGCGGAGACGAAGGGCCAGGCGACGAAAGCTACGGATCAGAAGGTGCGCGTGCCCCTGCCGTGCCCGTTCGACCGATAACTGACAGGGAACCACGGTGATTGACGGACAGCGCACATGAGAGCGGCCCCCGACCGATTTACCTGGTCAGGGACCGTTCACCTGCGGTGGGTGTGGGATTTGAACCCACGGTGACATCGCTGCCACGACGGTTTTCAAGACCGTTCCCTTAGGCCGCTCGGGCAACCCACCTGCGCCCCGCCCACCTGGGGCGGAGCGGGTACAGCGTACCGGCTGTGTTCATGATCGCGAGATGGTGGCCCACAACAGGCCCGCGGTCACGGACGAATGGCGGCGGGGGGAGCCGAACCGTCCCCGCCCCCAGCAGACGGCTGAGGAGCGGGGACGGTGAAGGGGCGGTGAGGTGTGGGTCAGCTGTCGCCCTCGCGTTCGCCCAGGGTGACCTCCGCCGTGCGGGTCTTGCCGTCGCGGGTGTACGTGAGGGTGACCTTGTCGCCGGGGAGGTGGGTCCAGATCTCGCCGATGAGGGTGGGGCCGCTGTCGATGACGTGGTCGTCGAGCTTGGTGATGACGTCACCGGGCTTGAGGCCGGCCTTGGCGGCGGGGCCGCCCGCGGTGATGGAGTCCGCGCCGCCCTCACCGGAGTTCGTGATCTTCGCTCCGCCCGTGCCCTCCTCCAGGGAGACCGAGGCGCCGATCACCGGGTACACCGGCTTGCCCGTCCTGATCAGCTGCTGGGCCACGTTCTTGGCCTGGTTGATCGGGATGGCGAAGCCGAGGCCGATGGAGCCCGCCTGGCCGGAGCCGAAGCTGCCGTTGCTGGCGGACTGGATCGCCGAGTTGATGCCGATGACGTTGCCCCGTGCGTCGAGGAGCGGGCCACCGGAGTTGCCCGGGTTGATCGACGCGTCGGTCTGCAGGGCGCTCATGTAGGAGGCCTTGCTGCCGGAGGAGCCGTCGCTGGAGGCCACCGGGCGGTTCTTGGCGCTGATGATGCCCGTCGTGACCGTGTTGGAGAGGCCGAAGGGCGCGCCGATCGCGATCGTCGAGTCGCCCACCGCGACCTTGTCGGAGTCGCCGAGCGTCAGCGGCTGCAGGTTCGAAGGGGCGTTCTTCAGCTTGATGACCGCGACGTCGTAGCCCTGCGCGTGGCCGACGACCTCGGCGTCGTACTTCTTGCCGTTCGGGAAGGTGGCCGACACCTTGCCGCCGTCCACGGCCTCCGCCACCACGTGGTTGTTGGTGACGATGTGGCCTTCCTTGTCGAACACGAACCCGGTGCCCGTGCCGCCCTCGCCGTCGTTTCCGGACGCCTCGATGGTGACCGTGCTCGGCAGCGCCGACGAGGCCACCGCGGCGACCGTGCCGGCCGCGCGCTTGACGTCACCGCCGTTCTGGGAGGCCGAGACGGTCGTGGAGCCCGAGGAGTTGTCGTTGCGGTCGGCCAGCGTGTAGCCGATGCCACCGCCGACACCGCCCGCGACCAGGGCGGCCACGAGAATCGCGGCCAGCAGACCGCCCCGCTTGTTGCCGGCCGGCTTGGGGGCGGGCTGCTGCGTCTGCTGCCAGGAGGAACCCCAGCCGCCGTCGCCCGGGCCGCCGGGGCCGCCCGCGCCACCGGTGCCTCCGGCCGCGCCCACGTCGCCGTACGCGCCGGTGCCGTGCCCGTACGCGCCGGCGGCGGCGCCGTTGTCCGCGTACGACGGGACGGCGGGCGGCGGCGGGGGCGGCCAGGCGGCGTCGGGCGCGGAGGGCCCACCGGGCCCGACGGGCCCGACGGGCCCGCCCGGGCCGCCGGGCGCCTGTGCGTATCCGCCGCCGGGGGCCTGGCCGTAGCCACCGCCGGGCGCCTGGCCGTGACTCGCCGCGTAACCGGGTGCCCCCGTGGACACCAGCTCGGGCTGAGGCTGCTGCGTCGTAGGGGGCACCGGGGGAAGCTGCTCCGTCGGCGGGGTCGGCGGGAGCTGCGTCGTCGGGGCGTCGTCGGCGGTGGTTCCGGCCGCGGGGACCGGGGCGGCGGTCTCCGCCGGCGCCGCGCTGGGCTCGTGCGTCGGGGCCGGCGCGGAGGCAGCGGGAGAATCCACCGGCACGGGAGGTGCGGACGGGGCCGGGGGTACCGCGGTGCCCTCGTTCTCGGTGCTCACAGCTTTTCTCCTCGGTCCACGGCTTCACCTAGTAGGCGGTCGATTGTTCTTCTTGTTCGCGCGTTCTTGATCGCGTGTTCGTGATCGCGCGGTCGCACAGAGGGCTGTGCGTGAGTTTTGTCTGCGGTCAGCTTTTCCCACGAGCCGTCAGGGCACCATAAGCGGTGCCTGTGGGTCCGAGACCATCCTTTATATAGGATCTATCAGACTAATGGCGCGTACTGTACGTACGGACTCGGTCGTCCACGGTCACCACCCCCACGCGTACCCCGTCACGGTGGCACCATGACGCGGTGACCCACGCACGACAGCTCCCGATTCAGGTCGTCGCCCACCGGGGCGCCTCCGAGGCGGCCCCCGAGCACACCCTGGCCGCGTACAAGAAGGCGATCGAGGACGGCGCGGACGCCCTCGAGTGCGATGTCCGGCTGACGGCGGACGGCCACCTCGTCTGTGTCCACGACCGACGCGTCAACCGTACGTCGAACGGCCGCGGCGCGGTCTCCGCCCTGGAGCTCGCCGATCTGGCCGCCCTGGACTTCGGCTCCTGGAAGAACGGTGACGAGGCCCCCGACTGGGAGGTCACCCCCGAGGACCGGGCGGACACCTCCGTCCTCACCCTTGAACGCCTGCTCGAACTCGTGGCCGACGCGGGGCGCCGGGTGGAGCTGGCCATCGAGACCAAGCACCCCACGCGCTGGGCCGGCCAGGTCGAGGAACGGCTGCTGGTCCTGCTGAAGCGGTTCGGTCTGGACGCCCCGGAGTCGGCCGCCGACTCACCGGTGAGGATCATGAGCTTCTCGGCGCGGTCGCTGCACCGCGTCCGGGCCGTCTCCCCGACCCTGCCCACGGTCTATCTGACACAGTTCGTCTCGCCCCGGCTGCGCGACGGTCGGCTGCCCCCCGGTGTCCGGATCGCCGGCCCCTCGATCAGGATCGTGCGGAACCACCCCACGTACATCGAGCGCCTGAAGAGCGCCGGGCATCAGGTGCACGTGTGGACCGTGAACGAACCCCAGGACGTCGACCTCTGTGTCGGGCTGGATGTCGACGCCATCATCACCAACCGCCCGCGCGCGGTGCTCCACCAACTCGGCCGCTGAGCGCACGCGTTCCCACAACTCCGAACACACCGTTCTCGACAACTCCGCACACCCGCTCCGCGACAGCTCCGAACACGCCTCTCTTCACACCTGCGACGACCCCGTCCGCCCCCGGCGCCGCTCCCGCGCGGCGTTTGACGGAGGTAAGAATTCCGCCAAGGCGGCCGAACCGCGACCAAGGACAAGTCGGCATATCAGGGACGAAATTCAGCCATCCAGCTACGGGGTGTGCACCGGCGCGTTCGGTCCGTGTTCGAGCGTGAGGAGTGCGTCAGAGCACGTCGGTTGGCCGGTTTCCAGTCCAGTCCAATGGGGCATTCACACCGTGGCGTGGGGCGAAGGAGGTCTCGGGGGTGGCGTTGGTGGTGGCACAGGAGGTGCCCACGTCGTCGAGCATGGCCGTACCCCATGGCCCTGCGGGCGTGGGGGAAGCAAGGCACCGGATGCGCGATCAGTTGCGCACGGGCGGTGTGGCGGAATCGGTCATCGACGATGCCCTACTGATCCTTTCCGAACTACTCAGCAATGCCTGCAAACACGGCAGACCGCTCGGCGAAGCGCTGGCCGGCGACGGCGATGTGCGCTGCTCCTGGCGGATGGACGACTCGGGACGGCTCACGGTCGAGGTGACGGACGGCGGTGGTCCGACCCGCCCTGTTCCGTCCACGCCCTCGGTCACCGCACACGGTGGCCGCGGGCTGAACATCGTCACGGCGCTGGCGGACGACTGGGGCGTGCGGGACGACGCCCGCGGCGAGGTCACGGTGTGGGTCGTCGTCCAGGACGACGTCTACCGCGCCCACCGCCGGGACGATTTCGCCACCCGCGTCGTCGCCCCCTCGGTCTCCCTCCCCGACCTGGACTTCGCGGACGCGTTCGACGACATGGACTGACCGGGCCGGACCCGTCCGGCCCCGCGGCCGGGCACATCCCGGCCCGAACCACCGGTTCCGGGACGACTCGGTGCGTTGTCCACAGGGTCCCGTCGGTCGTCGTACGAGCGGCTAGGCTCGCGCGAGTACGAGACGAGCCGTGATCGGGAGACACCCACGATGGCCAAGAAGCGACCCCACACGAAGGCCAAGCGCCCGCAGGGCACCGGCGGAGTCGGCGCCGCAGGCGCTGATGGGCAGGTTCCGGTTGTCGGCGCGCGCGAGCAATGCCCCTGCGGCAGCGGCCGCCGCTACAAGGCCTGCCACGGCCGGGCCGCCGCCCAGGCCGTGACCGAGCTGGTGCAGCGCCCCTTCGAGGGCCTGCCCGGCGAGGGCGACTGGATCGCGCTGCGCGAGCTGGTGCCCGCCGCCACCGTCGAGCTGAAGCTGAAGGACGCGCTCCCCGAAGGGGTCCCGTCGGTGACGCTCGCCACCGTCCTGCCCATGGCGTGGCCCGCGCTGCGCCGCGACGACGGCTCGGTCCTGCTCGGCCTGCAGAACGACACCGCGTCCGGTGACATCAGCCGCGACCTCGCCGACACCCTGCAGCGCGCCCTCGTCGCCGAGCCGGGCACTCCGGTTCAGGGGCGGCGCGCCCCGGCCGACGGGCCGCGGCTGCAGGACCTGCTCGACCCGGAAGGTGAGTTCGAGCCAGTTGTACACACGGGCTTCGAGTTCTGGGTCCCGGACACGGAGAACGCGACTCCGGAGGTGACCGCCTCCCTGGAGCGCGCCAACTCCGCGGCGATCCCGACGGTGAAGCTCGCGGGCGTCGACGCGGCCTACTGGTGCGAGACCCCGGAGAAGAACCACCTGCGCTGGGTCATGCCGCACGCCGAGGAGCGGCTTCTGGACGCGCTCGCCCGACTGCACGCGGCGGGGCGTTCGAGCCTCGGCGAGGGCACTCGTCTGGTGGGCTCCTTCCGTGCTCACGGACTCACCGTGCCGGTCTGGGACCTCCCCAGCGGGGTCGGCGCGGACGACATCGAGAAGCCGGCGGCCGAGTTCGCCGAGCGGCTTGCCGGCGCCCTGGCCGACGAGTCCCCGCTCACGCCGGAGGAGCGCCGGGCGCGCGGTGGTCTCACCAACCGACAGGTCACGCTGAGCTGACATGGGCTCCCGCGCCGAGGGGGCGGTCGGCCGACCGAGTGCGTTCGAAGTGTGGTGACTCCTGTCACAACTCCCCTACGTGACAGGCAAATTCGTGTCCGAATAGCCGAGATCGAATTTGCGAAGCGCCGATCTCTTGTTACGGTTCCATTAGCCCGGTTGCTGGTGCATCCCCCGTCGCCAGCAACCGGGTCTTTTCATGCCCGGGTTCCGGAGCGGCCCCACTGGACGGAAACCCCTCGGACGTCAACGCCCTTACGAGCGGCCCGAGTTGCTCCCTGAGCGCAGCAGTAGTGGCCCCTCGCCCTCCGGCGCGGCGAACTCCGCGACGGCCGTGTACGCCCCCGTCCCGCCCCGCGTGCGCTCCCTCGGCGTCTCGCACACCCCCGGCTCGTCGTGCGCGCCCACGGCGCAGTGGATCCGTACGGTGTGCCCGCCGGGCGCCATCATGCTGAGGATCGAACTCAGTTCACGTCCGGTGGCGTTGCGGTAGTACGTGCGGGCCCAGGTCCGGTCGCCCTGAGTGAGGACACATGTCTGCGCCTCGATGCCGTCGGGGGAGGTGAGGTCGGGGCCGCAGCGGGCGGCGGTGGCGAGTCCGAGGCCGAGCAGCCGCGGGGAACCCTGGGTGTCCTCCGGTGCGTCGGCGTCGTCCGCGGCCCTCGTGTCCGGCCCGTCGGCACCGCCCGCCTTCTGATCGGAGCGGCCGGCGGACTTCTCGACGTCACCGCCGGATCCGTCCGCGCCTCCGGCGCCACCGGCATCGCCGTTGTCGCCCCCGGGGCCGAGGCCGGTGGCAACGCCGACGCGCCCGGCGGCACGCTCGAGTTCGGAGGTGGGCGCCCGCTCCGTGGTGGAGGCCCGCTCGGGGCTGGAGGCGCGCTCGGACACGGGGACGTCGCCGAGCGGGCCGGCGGAGGCGACGAGGGGGAGGCCGAGAGCGACCGCGACCGCGGCGGTCAGTCCCGCGAGGCGGAGGCGGCGCGGATCCGGCCCGCCGCGCGCCGACTCGGGTGCTCTGTGGCTCCGGGGTGGGGGAGCGCTGTGACGGCCGCGCGACGGGGCCCCGTGGCCCCCGGGAAGACGCTGCATGTGCGGAAGATAACGACCGACCGGGGGCGCCCGGCCCCGCGCGCGCCGGGCGGGCTCAGAACTCGGGCGCGCTCACACCCGTACGAGTGAGGGCGTCGACGACCGCGTCCACGACCGCCTCGACGTCGGGCACCCAGGGCGCGGCCGAACCGGGCAGCGGCGCCCGCTCCCAGCGGATCTGGCCGTGTCCGGTCTCGGAGGGGGGCAGGGCGAGATAGCCGCCCTGGCTGTGGAAACGCAGCGAGCCGGGGACGAAGTCCTTGGCGTAGAGCAGCTCGCCCAACTGCTCCATGGAGTACGGCGCGACGAGGATCGCCCACCGGTGCGGGGCCGCGACCACGGGGCCGAGACGCATGCCGGTGCGGTCGAGGGCGGCGAGGGCGCGCGACGCGGCCAGGGCCGGCAGGCTCACCGCGCAGGGGGCGGTGCCTCCGGTGGCCAGCACGATCGGCGCGGTCGGCCGGTTGGTCCACCACCAGCGGACCATGCGCTCGTCGGTGGTGGCGGCCAGCAGGCCGGGGTCGAAGGGGTGAGCGCCGGGCACCACGCACTCCGGGTCCGGGCAGCCGCAGCGGGCACGCCCCTGCGGGTCCGGCGCCACCCCCGGGAGTACGGGCCACTGCCATTCCGTCGCGAACGTCAGGGCCTGCTCAAGAAGCTCGGGCCTCCCGCCGTTGCGCTTGGACAGGAGCCTGCGTCGCTTTCCGGGGATCTCGCGCATGAGCGCTCGTCCTTTCCGTTGCACGCATGGCAACACCGTGGGTCACATCACAACATGTGTCGTTCACTGCACTGTGCGTACCTGCTGGCGCATCACACCCCTGTCGCGGACAAGGGGAACCCCTGCGGGCCGAGCTCGGTTACGTCCGCGTCCCTCGCTTGCGTCGACTTGCGTCTGTCAAAAGCATGGGCATGGCGTAGGGGTGGCGGCGCCTGGCGTTTTGCTGTTCCGCAGTGTGCTCGCCGCCTCCGCCACGGGAGGATGGGGCTCGGTCGTCGGTGGATAGGACGCCCGGGTCCGTCGCCAGGTTCCGGGTGGCCTCCGCCGCCCCTGGCCTTCACCGGGTACGTACCCATCACGACCGCTGTGACGCTCTGTTGAACAAGGCCAGTCGACCTCAATACACCGTTCACCACAACACTTTTAGGCCAACTTAGCTTTCTCCAAAGGACTGGACAAGGAGCCGGCAGTCGTCCAACAACGCCTCACGGACACCAGATATCCCAGCAGGACAATGCTGGACATCCCCTCACGAGTGCGTGTACATGTGGAGACACTGCTAGCGGCGCAGAATGACATGGGGGTTTGCGATGCTTTTGAGCAATACGCACCGGTCGGAAAGCCGGACACCATGAACGCCCCTCACCCTCCGAAAGTGGCTGGAATCGATTCAACGGTTCCCTCTCCCGCACACACTGTCGCGCCCGCGCCCGCCGCCACGAGCACCTCATCGGCCGCTCCCGCCACAGGACCGGGCACCGGCCCCGGGGCCGTTCTCCAGGACAGACTCGCGGGCTGGGTCTCGGACCTCACGACGCTGCACGAACTCACCGAACGTCTGACCCGCACGGACGCACTGGGCAGCGCCCTTACGGAACTCCTGCACGCCGGAGCCGCCCTCGTCGGCGCCCGCCGGGGTCTCGTCGTCCTGGAACCGGCCGACGGACTCGGCCCGGACACCACGATCGGCCTCGGTCTCGGCCGCGCCGACATCGGGCACATCGAGACCGTGCCCCGCAGCTCGTTGCCGTATGGCCGCATCCTCGACGGACTGCCCGGCGGCGACGGCGAGATCGCCCAGCCCGACCTGTTCGCCGAGGACGGGCTCGATCCCCGCCACCGCGAGGTCGCGGCCCGGCTCGGATACGCGGCGAGCTACGCGCTGCCCCTGTCCACCGAGAAGGCCGGGCGGCTCGGCGCCGCCGTCTGGCTCTACGACGAGCCGGCGGAGCCGGTCGAGCGGCAGCGGCATCTCGTCGGGCTGTACACGCGGTACGCCGCCGAGCACCTGGCACGGCTCGTGGAGGTCGAGCGCACGCGCACGTCCATGGCGACCATCGCCGAGGAACTGCTGCCCTCCCGGCTGCCCCGCGTCTCGGGCGTCCAGATCGCCGCGCGGCACCGCACCGGGCCGCGCGGGGGCGGCGACTGGTACGACGCGCTGCCGCTGCCGGACGCCGCGCTCGGCCTCGCGGTCGGCTCGGTCACGGGGTCGGGGCCCAGCGCGGTCGCCGCGATGGGACGACTGCGGGCCTCGCTGCGCGCCTACGCCGTGATGGAGGGGGAGGACCCCGTCGCGGTCCTCTCCGACCTGGAGCTGCTCCTGCGGCTCACCGAACCGGCCCGCTCCGCCACCGCGCTCTTCGCCTACGTCGAACCCGCGCTGCGCAAGATCACCCTGGCCGGGGCCGGGCACAGTCCGCCGCTGCTGATCGGCGAGCGGCGCACGGAGTACGTGGAGACGTCCCTGTCCGCGCCGCTCGGCATGCTCGCCTGCTGGGAGGCGCCCAGCGTCGAGCTGACCGCCGAGCCAGGAGAAACCGTTTTGCTCTACACCGACGGCCTCCTCCAGCGCACCGGCGAGTCCGTCGACCGCGCCTTCACCCGCCTCCACGCGGCCGCCGCCGGTGTCCCCCGGGCCCTGCGCACCGACCCCGGCGCCCTCGCCGACCACATCCTCCGCACGATGCTCCCGAACGGCCTCGACGAAGCGGACGGCACGGAGGACGTGGTGTTGCTGGCGGCGCGGTTCGAGTAGGGCGACCAGGAGCTCGGCGGGCGTCGGGTCGCGGACCTCGGTGACGCTCACCCGCGCCGTCGGCGGGGCTCTTCGCTGCTTGGCGTGAGGGGGTCGTGACCTGTCGTGAGCAGTGGTCGCGGGCCCCTCGGCGTCGTACCGGCGACCGTACGATGGACGGGGTCCAGTGCCGTACCTAGGAGGATGACCGTGGCGGACGAGCTCGAGCCGGCGATCCCGGAGACCGAGGCGACCGAAGCCGAGGAGCCCATCAAGCAGCGCAAGAACGGCCTGTATCCGGGCGTGTCCGACGAGCTGGCCGAGAGCATGAAGTCGGGCTGGGCCGACACCGAACTGCACGGCCTGGAGCCGATCGCCCAGGCCGCCGAGACCGCCGCCCGCCGCGCCGCGCTCTCCGCGCGCTTCCCGGGCGACCGCCTGGTGATCCCCTCGGGCAACCTGAAGACCCGCTCGAACGACACCGAGTACCCCTTCCGGGCGTCGGTCGAGTACGCCTACCTCACCGGCAACCAGACGGAGGACGGCGTCCTCGTCCTGGAGCCCTCGGGCTCGGGCGAGGGCCACGACGCGACGATCTACCTGCTGCCGCGTTCCGACCGGGAGAACGGCGAATTCTGGCTCTCGGGTCAGGGCGAGCTGTGGGTCGGCCGACGCCACTCGCTGACCGAGTCGGCCACGCTGTACGGCATCCCCGCGGACGACGTGCGCGAGCTCGCCGACAAGCTGCGCGAGGCCACCGGCCCGGTCCGGGTCGTCCGTGGCTACGACGCCGGCATCGAGGCGGCCCTCACGGACAAGGTCACCGCCGAGCGCGACGACGAGCTGCGGGTCTTCCTGTCCGAGGCCCGGCTCGTCAAGGACGAGTTCGAGATCGGCGAGCTGCAGAAGGCGGTCGACTCGACCGTGCGCGGCTTCGAGGACGTCGTACGGGTGCTGGACAAGGCCGAGGCCACGTCGGAGCGCTACATCGAGGGAACGTTCTTCCTCCGTGCCCGGGTCGAGGGCAACGATGTCGGCTACGGCTCCATCTGCGCCGCCGGCCCGCACGCGACCACCCTGCACTGGGTCCGCAACGACGGTCCGGTCCGCTCCGGCGACCTGCTCCTGCTGGACGCGGGCGTCGAGACGCACACGTACTACACGGCCGACGTGACCCGGACCCTGCCGATCAGCGGCACGTTCAGCGAGATCCAGAAGAAGATCTACGACGCGGTGTACGACTCCCAGGAGGCCGGCATCGCCGCCGTACGGCCCGGCGGCAAGTACCGCGACTTCCACGACGCCGCGCAGCACGTCCTGGCCGAGCGGCTGGTCGAGTGGGGGCTGGTCGAGGGCCCTGTGGAGCGGGTCCTGGAGCTGGGGCTCCAGCGCCGCTGGACCCTCCACGGCACCGGGCACATGCTCGGCATGGACGTCCACGACTGCGCCGCCGCGCGCGTCGAGTCGTATGTCGACGGGACGCTGGAGCCGGGGATGGTGCTCACCGTCGAGCCCGGCCTCTACTTCCAGGCCGACGACCTCACCGTCCCCGAGGAATACCGGGGCATCGGCGTCCGCATCGAGGACGACATCCTGGTGACGGCCGACGGCAACCGCAACCTCAGCGCGGGGTTGCCTCGCCGGTCGGACGAGGTCGAGCTGTGGATGGCCTCGTTGCGGGGTGCGCGGGGCTGAGGGGCCGGTTGTTCGACCGCGGGTGCGTGGGGGCTGGTCGCCCAGTTCCCCGCGCCCCTAGAAGCATCAGGCCCCTGCGCCCCTGAAAAGGCGGGGGCGCAGCCCCGTCTTTTCAGGGGCGCGGGGAACTGTGCGACCAGCCCCCACCGGACGGACGTCTGGGGGTAAAAGGTGCGCAGCCCCTTACGGGTGGGACGGGTAAGGGCGGCGGGGGCGAAACCCTACGCGGCCACCCTCGCGGCAGCGACAGGCAGCGCGTCCACGAACAACGCGCCCGCCAACAGCGACCCACTCCCCCGAGGACTCCACCTCCGCTCCTGAAGATCCACGTCGAACGCCACCAACGCCGCCCGCCCCTCCGACGTCCCCGTAC
>NZ_JARGEE010000296.1:0-11399 GCF_033794485.1 Streptomyces sp. MB09-02B | reverse complement strand
GAGCCTGCCGATGCACAGCCGGGCCCGCGACCAGGCCCAACTCGCCGCCGAGACCCGCCGATTCTTCCACCGACGCCAACGCCAGCCACACATCGTCCGAGGCTACTTCGGCGGCCCGCACGTCCGCTACATCCTCGAATAGAACCCTTTGAGTTTCGGATCAATATAGCCTCAACGCCTCATGCCACGTGAGGCGCGCTTGATCGAGGTGACCAAGGGCAGCGAAAATACTTCCAATATCTTCGAGTGTAGCGGCCTCGGCGTAGCTGTTCCCATCGGTGCGGTACATCGCTAGGGCTTGCTCAAAGTAGCGCAGGGCGCGACTGTGTGCGCTGGTCCTGAGGGCGACATATCCGAGACTATGAAGCGTATCTGCCTCTAGTGGACGGTTTCGGTGCTGACGGGCGAGAGTGAGGGCCTGATTGCAATAGTTCTGCGCTTGTTCGTAGTCGCCCAGCGTGGCGTGCGCATAACCCGCGTTGTTGAGAGCGTGCGCCACTTTCGGTGGATGGTTGAGGGATTTGTATAGTCGGAGGGCACTGAGTGAATGCTCTAAACTTTTTCGTTCGTCTCCCTGATCACCCCAAACCGCCCCGAGGCTGATGTGGGTGAGTGCCTGGCTGGGAAGGTCAGCTGTATCAGTGGCCAGGCGGAGTGCTCGCTGCAGATGATGAAAGGCCTCCGCGTACTTTCCCACGCGGGAGCAGGCATTGCCTAGTCGTCGATCAGCTTCGATCTGAGAGACGGAATCGCCTAGATGGCGGGCAGCAGCAAGTGCCACTCGCCATGCGGAAAATTGTTCCTGGGCGTGGTGACGGCGTTCACGGAAAGTGTCCAGCGCCCAGGTGAATTGATATGCCGGGAGGTACCAGCCCTCGCGGATCGTGTGATTGTGTACGGCCAGTAGGCACGGGTGTTCAGTGTCAAACCAGCGTAGAGCTGCTTCAATATCGCGCAGGTGGTACTGAAGAGACCCGCGCAGCGGATGTTCCAATTCGATCTGTGGTTCCTTGTGGGGGTACAAAATCTGCGAACCAGCGTGAGCGGTACGCAGGTAGAAGTCGACCAGCCGGCGCAACGCTGCATCGCATGCAGGCTCGCCTAGATCCTGTATGGCACGTTCGGCGGCGAATAGCCGTACCAGATCGTGCATCCGGTAGCGGCCGAGTACATGCTGATGGACCAAATGCGCTGCCGCAAGGGACCGAAGCAGCTGCCGAGCCTTTGCAGGCGTTGTCGCGGCGATAGATGCGGCGGCGTGCAGATTGATGTCTGGGCCTGGTGCGAGGGCGAGGAAGCAGAGCATGTCGGTCGCGTCGCGCCCGAGTGCCTGGAGGGAACAGGCCATCACGGCCCGTAGATCTGTACTCAATTCTCCGCCGCTCAGAGCGTCGAGCTGCTCGGCGGCGTCGCGGAGTTCGTCCGCAAGGGCCGACAAGGGAAGAGCTGGCTGGAGTGCGGCGCGCGCAGCGACGATGCTCAACGCCAATGGCAGGCCTGCACAGTAGTCCAAGAGCTCGGTGACAGCTCGCGGCTCGGCCGCGAGTCGCTCCTCACCAAGACGGCGAGACAGCAGCGTCCAATCCTCACCATTGGTGAGGACGTCAAGGTCAATCAGGTGCGCTCCGCGCGCAACCAGCCCGGTCAGGTGATTGCGGCTGGTGATCAACACGGCGCAGGTCGAAGTACCCGGCAGTAGCGGTTCGACCTGGGCTGTGTCACGGGCGTTGTCCAGCACGATCAGCATCCGTTTGCCCACGAGCAGACTGCGATACAGCGCGGCTTGCGCATCAGGATCAACGGGGATCGCACTAGGCGCTACGCCGAATGCGTCAAGGAACCCACGCACGGCCCTCTCCGCCGTCGTAGGCTCGGTGACAGGATCGAAGCCCCGGAGATTGATGTGCAGTTGACCATCAGGAAACAACTCAAGGTGCGTATGAGCCCAGCGCAGCGCCAGGCTGGTCTTCCCGACGCCACCCGTTCCGCCAATCGCCGAGATCACCACAGCCGCTGCGTCCGAATCCTCTTCCAGCGCAACGGTCAGCCGACGTAGTTCGCAGGCCCGGCCAGCAAACCCGACCGGGGCTGCAGGTAATTGCCGGGGCGTTACCGCGAGCCGTGAAACGCCGTGAACATGGATTCCGCCCGAGACTGAACTGGCCTGAACCAGACCTCCAGTGATCGTGCCCCCACTGATCTCATTGTAGTTCGCCGCTGCTGCGCCCTGCTCACGCCTATCCACCGGCACCTCGCCACTTGGCCACCACCAAGAAACACAGGGTAGCGACCGGGATGCGTAGTGTGAAAGGAGCTGGCGAGTTCTTCCGGCGCAGACCAACCTCGAAGTTTCGCGAGGGTCCGCCGACGGAGTCGGTGGACCGCTTTCGTGCCGAGGGCGGAGGCTGTGCAGGCCCAGGGAGCTGAGTGCCGCCTCTGGGGGCGCCGGGCTCCACTGTTCCGGGTTGAGCCGCTGTCGTAGGGGCTGGGCTCGAGAGCTGTGGTGATGCGGCTGGTCCAGGGCCAGCGCCGGGCCAGGCGGATGATCCGCCGACGGCCGGTGGTCAGGTTGTCTGGTCGTGGTGAATAGTCGTGGCCGTAGTCGGCGGGGTTCCCACAGCCGTCCGTGAGCCGCAACTGAGCTACAGGGGGAGGCCGTTCCTTCCTGACAATCAGCCGCCCGGTCGGGCGCCGCGGCCCTCAGGGAACTGCGAAGCCGGATGTCCCTGGGTGGTGCGATGCTCTGGCTCCGCAGCATCGCACCACCCGTGATCCGAACTCCAGACAGAACCTTGAAGACCACGGTCTGCGGGCTGAAAGGCTTAAGACACCGTTTCTTATGGCGTGATCGCTCGTTGAACCGTGCATGACGGACCTGGTTGAGCGGCTGGTGCCAGAGGAGTTGTGGGTGCTGTTCCGGCGGGTGGTGCCGCCGATAGAGGTGAAGCGTCCGCAGGGCGGGGGTCGGCGGCGGGCGGGTGACCGCGAAGCGCTCGCTGCGATCATCTTCGTGGCCACATCGGGATGCGCCTGGCGGCAGCTGCCGCCGGTGTTCGGCCCCGCCTGGCCCACGGTCTACCGCCGGTTCGCCCAGTGGAGCCGGGACCGGGTCTGGGCCCGGCTCCACCGCGTGATCCTGGACGAACTCGGAGCGCGGGGTGAGCTGGACTGGTCGCGGTGCGCGATCGACTCCGTCAGTCTGCGGGCCGCAAAAGGGGGCCATTGACGGGACCGAATCCGACCGACCGTGGCAAGTTGGGATCGAAGATCCATCTGATCACCGACCGGAACGGACTGCCGTTGTCCCTGGGTATCTCCGGCGCGAACATGCACGACAGCCTGGGCCTGGAACCTCTCGTCCGCGGCATCCCGCCCATCCGGTCCCGCCGCGGGCCCCGGCGCCGGAAGCCGGCGAAACCGCCACCGCATCGCCCGCAAGGGCGTCGAGTCCTCACAGCGACTGGGCAGGCATTGTTGGGTGGTCGAAAGAACCGTGTCCTGGCTGGCAGGCTGCCGAAGGCTCCACCGTCGCTACGAACGCAAGGTCGAGCACTTCCTCGCCTTCGTCGGCATAGCCGCAACCCTCATCGGCTATCGACGACTCGCAGGCTGAGGCGCCGACTACTACCCGAGGACCTGTTCCGCCACCTGGCGATACTGCTTCGACCAGTCTTCCGTCAGTGCCCACAGAGCAGGTAGGCCGTCCTTCCGGAGCCGGTCCTCCGCCTCCCGCTGGCAAGTCACCTCGAAGCGGGCCAGGCTGTCGAAGGAGCCGATACGGACCACGGACGGCCAGGCTGCCGCCGCCTCCGAGGCGAAGCCCAGCGTCTGCACTGCCACGATGTTCTGCTGCTTCGGCCTGGTCAGCACCACCGTGCCGAACACTAGACGCGTCCAGCCTCCAACGAAGGCATGACCCGGGAGCCCTGCCGGGTACCTGGCATCTAGGGACCAGCTCTCGGCAAACGCAGAACCGAGCAAGTCGTCGTCGAGTTCCTGGCCATCAAGAAATGCCCTGATGCTCTCCACTCCCGCCATGATCGAGGCGTAGGCGTCGAACAGGCTTGACCGCTCGGTCAGCACCTCCATGGCCCCGCCCAGCCGGATGGTTGCGGCGCAACACAGCGCTTCTCCAACGGCGTCAAACGTCTCGTCCACCATCCTCCCGACCGTTTGCCCGACCCCCAACGGGAGGCACCCTCAGGCACGATAACCGCAAAAGCGCCATAAGAAACGAGGTCTAACGGCGCTGCGGCATGAAAGGCACGGGGCGCAGCCCCTGCTTTTTCAGGGGCGCGGGGAACTGCGCGACCACCCCCCAGACACACGCACCCGACTACGCACCGCCACGCACCCGCACTCGACGTACCCGCCCGCACCCCTCGCCGGTCACGCCACGGCCCGTCACGCCGTCGCCGCCGGCGGTGGGGCCAACTGCCGTGCCAGCCACGTCGGTACACCCCCCAGCAGTCGGAACAACCGCCCCGCTTCCTCTCGCAGTCGCGACGCCTCCGGCTCGGACTCCGTCTCGGCGAGGGAGACGAGCGCCGGGGCGGTGCCCACGAGGTAGCCCAACTCCTCCCGGATGCGGAGGGATTCGGCGAAGCCGTGCCGCGCCTCGGCCAACTCGCCCTCCCGCAGGGCGAGTCCGGCGAGATGGCGCCAGGTGAAGGACTGCAGGAGCAGGTCGTCATGGGCCGTGGCGCCGGCATGGGCCCGGCGGTAGGCAGCGCGCGCGGACTGCGGGGAACGGGCGAGGTTCTCCGCGATGAGGCCCCGGCGGAAGTCGAGCAGGGCCCGGCCGGGCGCGCCGGGGGCGATCAGGGCCGCCGCCCGGCCGAGCGCGGCCCGCGCCTCGTCGGAGCGGTCCCGGACCCCGAGCAGCGTGGCCGCGTACGCCAGTTGGCCGCGCTCGCAGGCCGCCGCGCCGCGCTCGTCGTCGGTGCGGGCCTGCGCCTCGGCCGTGCGCAGCGCGTCCTCGGCGTCCTCCCAGCCCTGCTCGGTGTAGAGACAGCGCTCGACGAGCAGCGCGGTGCGCTGGAGCGAGGCCCGTGGACCGTCGGGCTCGATCAGGGCGGCGGCGTCGACCCAGCAGGCGCGTGAGCGCAGCCGCCATACCGCGGTCTGGAGTGGATCGTCACCGGCTGTCGTTCCGTCACCAGACATGGCGGTATGCGCCACGTTGCCCTCCCCGAGCACGTCCTTGAGCTTTGAGTGGTGGCGGCATCTCAGCACGAATCACGGGGCCCGGCCAAGGGGGTGGGTGAAGGAATTCACAAAGTCATGGGGTGCGGACGGCGCACTTCGATCTTCGTCCACCACCCCCTGACCTCAGCTCATGCGCAGGGCCAGGAAGAAGTCCAGTTTGTCCTCCAGCCGGGAGAGGTCCCGGCCCGTCAACTGCTCGATGCGGCCCACCCGGTACCGCAGCGTGTTGACGTGCAGATGGAGGCGGGCGGCGCAGCGCGTCCAGGAGCCGTCGCACTCCAGGAACGCCTCCAGGGTGGGGATCAGCTCGGCGCGGTGCCGACGGTCGTAGTCGCGCAGCGGGTCCAGGAGCCTGGCCGTGAAGGCGCGGCGCACGTCGTCGGGGACGAAGGGGAGCAGCAGGACGTGCGAGGCCAGTTCCTGGTGGCCGGCCGCGCACACCCGGCCGGAGCGGGCCGCCGCCACCCGCCGGGCGTGCCGGGCCTCCTCCAGGGCGCCGCGCAGCCCCTCGGCGGAGTGCACGGCCGCGCTGACGCCCAGGGTGAGCCGGCCGTCGTCGTCGAGACCGGCGCCCAGCGGGCCGCGTACGGCCGCGAGGAGGACGTCGGCGTGGATGCCGGACTCGGAGCCGTCGTGCTCGGAGGAGACCGCCGGGAGAGGGACCAGGGCGATGGCCTCCTCACCCGAGTGGGCGACGGCGATGCGGTCGGACGGCTCGGGGCCCGTGGACAGCGGATCGACGAGGATCTCCTCCAGGAGCGCCTGGGTGACCGGGCCGCTGTCGACCTCGCCGCCCTCCCACTCCACCCGGGCCACGACGACCTGCCAGTGCGGCGCCGCCCCGAGGCCGGGCAGCAGCACCGGCGCGGCCACCCGCAGCCGGGCCGCGATCTCGGCCGGGGCCGCCCCCGCCTGCACCAGCTCCAGGACCTCCTGCGCGAGCCGGCGCCGTACCGTACGGGCCGCGTCGCGGCGGTCGCGCTCGACCGCGATCAGCTGGGTGACGCCGTGCAGCAGGTCGAGCCGTTCGGCGGGCCAGTCCCCGGCGTCGGCCTCGACCGCGAGGAGCCAGTCCGACAGCAGCGTCTCGCGCACGTCGCGGGCGGCGCCGGAGCCCGGGCCCCGGCCGGTGCCGCTGATCGGGAAGAGCGAGTACGTGGTGGTGCCGACGGCCACGCGGTGCGGTCCGCGCCGTCCGGTGCGCGTCGCCGCCAGGTGCTCGGCGGACAGCCGCGCGCGCAACTCGGCGGGGAGGGCCCCTCCGGCGTCCTCGGGGCCCGCGACGAGCCGGCCGGCGGGGGAGAGCACCCAGGCGCGCAGGTCCAGGTCGGAGCCGAGCAGGTCCAGGACGACGTCCGGGCCGCCGCCCGCCGGGCCGGAGGTCATCATCCGGCGGTGCCGGTCCACCACGGCCGCCAGGTCGCCCGCGCGCTCGCCGGAGACCTGCCGTACGACGTGCTCGGTGATGGTCGCGAAGGCCACCGACTCGTTGACCGCGAAGAGCGGCAGCCGGTGGCGGGCACAGGCCACGACGAGGTCCTCGGGGATGGCGCCCAGCTCGGCCTCCCCGGCGGCCAGCGCGGTGACGCCGGCGCCGACCAGGAGCCGTACGAAGGGTTCCGAGTCGGCGGCGTCGCGGCGCCAGGCGAGGCCCGTCAGTACCAGCTCGCCGCCGGAGAGGTAGCGGCTGGGGTCCCTGAGGTCGGTGGTCATCACACCGCGCACGGCGCGGTCCAGCTCGTCCTCACCGCCGAGCAGCCTGAGGCCCAGCGCGTCGGTGTCCAGCAGTGCGCGCAGGCGCATTCTCGTCGCCGCCGTTCCTGTGTCGAGAACAAGGATGTTTCCAGGGGAATGCCTAGAGGTTGCAGAGGGCCTCCGTTCATACGAATCTACAAGATGCGGGCCCTGGCCAGCCAACTCCTTCATGGTTTCCGTGACTGACCGGGGTGGAGAAGGGCGCTGTGTACTGAGTCCCGGAACACGTGAACAGCACACGGACGAGCCGGGCCCGCCGCACACGATCTGGCTCAAACAGAACGACTCGAGACGAAGAAGAGAGCCGGTCAGATGGACTTCCTTCGCCCCGCCAGCTGGGAGGAGGCGCTCGCCGCGAAGGCCGAGCACCCCACCGCTGTGCCGATCGCCGGCGGCACCGACGTGATGGTCGAGATCAACTTCGACCACCGTCGGCCCGAGTACCTGCTCGACCTGAACCGCGTCGGCGAGCTCTCCGAGTGGGAGGTCGGCGAGGAAACGGTCCGCCTCGGCGCGTCCGTGCCGTACACCCGGATCATGGAGAACCTCCGTACCGAGCTGCCCGGCCTCGCGCTGGCCTCGCACACGGTCGCCTCCCCGCAGATCCGCAACCGCGGCGGCGTCGGCGGCAACCTCGGGACCGCCTCCCCGGCCGGCGACGCCCACCCGGCCCTCCTCGCGGCGGGCGCCCAGGTCGAGGCCGAGTCCGTACGGGGCTCCCGGCTCATCCCCATCGACGACTTCTACACCGGCGTCAAGCGCAACGCCCTCGCGCCGGACGAGCTGATCCGCGCCGTCCACATCGACAGGGCCGACGGGCCGCAGCAGTACTCGAAGGTCGGCACCCGCAACGCCATGGTCATCGCCGTGTGCGCCTTCGGGCTCGCCCTGCACCCGTCGTCGCGCACCGTCCGGACCGGAATCGGCTCGGCCGCGCCCACCCCGATCCGGGCCCGGGTGGCCGAGGAGTTCCTGAACGCGGCGCTCGACGAGGGCGGCTTCTGGGACAACGGCCGGATCATCACCCCGTCGGTCGCCAAGCAGTTCGCGGACCTGTGCGCCGGCGCCTGCAACCCGATCGACGACGTACGCGGCACCGCGAGCTACCGCCGTCACGCGGTCGGCGTCATGGCCCGCCGCACGCTCATGTGGACCTGGGAGTCCTACCGCGGCACCGCCGCCCACACGGAGGGAGTCGCGTAATGCGCGTCAGTTTCACGGTCAACGGCCGTCCGCAGGAAGCCGACGACGTGTGGGAGGGCGAGTCCCTGCTGTACGTGCTGCGGGAGCGGATGGGACTGCCCGGCTCCAAGAACGCCTGCGAGCAGGGCGAGTGCGGCTCCTGCACCGTCCGCCTCGACGGCGTGCCGGTGTGCTCGTGCCTGGTCGCCGCCGGACAGGTGGAGGGCCGCGAGGTCGTCACGGTGGAGGGGCTCGCGGACTTCGCCAAGCAGCGGGCGGAGAAGGGTGGTTGCGCGTCCGGTGCGTGCGGTTCGCCCACGGAGGGCGGGACCTCGCTCGACGAGGCCAGGCAGTGGGCGGCCCGGGGCACCGACTCGCAGACCGGCGAGGGCGGTGAACTGTCCCCGATCCAGCAGGCGTTCATCGACGCCGGAGCCGTCCAGTGCGGCTTCTGCACCCCGGGTCTCCTCGTCGCCGCCGACGAGATGCTGGAACGCACCCCGAACCCGAGCGACGCGGACATCCGTGAGGCGCTGTCGGGCAACCTGTGCCGCTGCACCGGCTACGAGAAGATCATGGACGCGGTCCGCCTGGCCGCCGCCCGGCAGTCCGAAGGGGTCTGACCATGGGAACCACCGGCCTGCCCACCAACCTGACCCAGGGCTCCCGCACCAAGGGCGGCATCGGCGAGTCCACGCTCCGCCCGGACGGCACCCTCAAGGTCACCGGCGAGTTCGCGTACTCCTCCGACATGTGGCACGAGGACATGCTCTGGGGCCAGATCCTGCGCTCCACGGTCGCCCACGCCGAGATCGTCTCCATCGACACCGCCGAGGCCCTCGCCACCCCCGGCGTGTACGCCGTGATGACGTACGACGACCTCCCGACCGACGTCCGGAACTACGGCCTGGAGATCCAGGACACCCCGGTCCTCGCCCACGGCAAGGTCCGCCACCACGGCGAGCCCGTCGCGATCGTCGCCGCCGACCACCCGGAGACCGCGCGCCGCGCCGCCGCCAAGATCAAGGTGGAGTACCGCGAACTGCCGGTCGTCACCGACGAGGCCTCCGCGACCGCGCCGGACGCCGTCCTCGTCCACGAGGGCCGCGACGATCACCACCTCGCGCACGTCGCGCACCCGAACATCGTCCACCGCCAGCCGATCATCCGCGGCGACGTGGCGGCGGCCCGGACGCGCGCGGACGTGATCGTCGAGGGCGAGTACGTCTTCGGCATGCAGGACCAGGCCTTCCTCGGCCCCGAGTCCGGCCTCGCCGTACCCGCCGAGGACGGCGGTGTCGACCTCTACATCGCCACCCAGTGGCTCCACTCCGACCTGCGCCAGATCGCACCCGTGCTCGGCCTGCCCGAGGACAAGATCAGGATGACCCTGGCCGGGGTCGGCGGTGCCTTCGGCGGCCGCGAGGACCTGTCGATGCAGATCCACGCCTGCCTGCTCGCCCTGCGCACCGGCAAACCGGTCAAGATCGTCTACAACCGCTTCGAGTCCTTCTTCGGGCACGTCCACCGCCACCCCGCCAAGCTGTACTACGAGCACGGGGCCACGCGCGACGGCAAGCTCACCCACCTCAAGGCCCGCATCGTCCTGGACGGCGGTGCCTACGCCTCCGCCTCCCCGGCCGTCGTCGGCAACGCCGCCTCGCTCGGCGCGGGCCCGTACGTCATCGAGGACGTCGACATCGAGGCCGTCGCCCTCTACACCAACAACCCGCCCTGCGGGGCGATGCGCGGCTTCGGCGCGGTCCAGGCGTGCTTCGCCTACGAGGCGCAGATGGACAAGCTGGCCGCGAAGCTCGGCATGGACCCGGTGGAGCTGCGGCAGATCAACGCCATGGAGCAGGGCACCCTCCTGCCCACCGGCCAGGCCGTCGACTCCCCGGCCCCGGTCGCCGAACTCCTGCGCCGCGTCAAGGCGATGCCCCTGCCGCCGGAGCAGCAGTGGCTCACGGCGGGCGAGGCGGCCGACGTACGACAGCTGCCGGGCGGCCTCTCCAACACCACCCACGGCGAGGGTGTCGTCCGGGGCGTCGGCTATGCGGTCGGCATCAAGAACGTCGGTTTCTCCGAGGGCTTCGACGACTACTCGACCGCGCGGGTCCGTATGGAGGTCGTCGGCGGCGAACCCGTCGCCACCGTCCACACGGCCATGGCGGAGGTCGGCCAGGGCGGCATCACCGTCCACGCGCAGATCGCCCGCACGGAGCTGGGCGTCGCCCAGGTGACGATCAACCCCGCCGACACGCAGGTGGGTTCGGCGGGCTCGACCTCCGCGTCCCGGCAGACGTACGTCACGGGCGGCGCGGTGAAGAACAGCTGCGAGCTGGTGCGGGAGAAGGTGCTGGAGCTGGGCCGCCGGAAGTTCGGCACGTACCACCCTGCCTGGGCCACGGCCGAGCTGCTGCTGGAGGGCGGCAAGGTCGTCACCGACGCGGGTGAGGTCCTGGCCGACCTGGTGGACGTCCTCGGGGACGAGGCCGTCGAGGTCGAGGCGGAGTGGCGGCACCGGCCGACCGAGCCGTTCGACCTGCGCACCGGGCAGGGCTTCGGGCACGTCCAGTACTCCTTCGCCGCGCACCGGGCGGTCGTCGAGGTCGACACCGAGCTGGGCATGGTCAAGGTCGTCGAACTGGCCTGCGCGCAGGACGTCGGCAAGGCGCTCAACCCGCTGTCCGTGGTGGGCCAGATCCAGGGTGGTACGACCCAGGGGCTGGGCATCGCGGTGATGGAGGAGATCGTCGTCGACCCGAAGACCGCGAAGGTGCGCAATCCGTCCTTCACGGACTACCTCATCCCCACGATTCTCGACACGCCGACCATCCCTGTCGACGTGCTCGAACTCGCCGACGATCACGCGCCGTACGGGTTGCGTGGCGTCGGGGAGGCGCCGACCCTGTCGTCGACCCCGGCCGTCCTCGCGGCGATTCGCTCCGCGACGGGGCTGGAGTTGAACCGGACGCCGGTACGGCCGGAGCATCTGACCGGTACGGCGTAGTTGGCTGCCGGGCGCCTATGAGCTCGGGTGGGGCGGTTCGTTGGGCGGGCGCGGGTGCGTGGGGCTTCTCGCGCAGTTCCCCGCGCCCCTGAAAAGCAGGGGCTGCGCCCCGTGCTTTTCATCCCGCCCGACCGTCGCCTTTCAAGCCCGCAGTTCCGTCGCTTTTCAGGCCCGCAGGGCCTGGGCTTTTAGGGGCGCGGGGAACTGCGCGAGAAGCCCCACGCACCCGCACCCGACAACG
>NZ_JARGEE010000295.1:0-11412 GCF_033794485.1 Streptomyces sp. MB09-02B | reverse complement strand
ACCCAGGAACCGCCGTGAATCCGCCGCCCGCCCCTGAGGCCCGCGCCCACCGCCACGCCCCGGAAGCCCGCACCGCCCAGATCCCTGGCCCGTCGAGCGCGGAACCACGTCTGCCAGGCCGGCCCGAACCATCGCCCGGCCAGACCGAGCCGGGGCGTCGGCGACCCGGTGGCCAGGACGAGGAGGGGCGGCCCCAGCCCGCCGAGCCCGAGGGCGGTTCCTGCCTGCCGGAGCCGGGGTTCAGCCTGTTGGAGCCACCGCGGCGCCAGGTCGCCCCACACTCGGGGTTGCCCGCTCAGGTTCCAGGCCCCACCCAGCCAGACCCTCGCCGACCCGCGCTTGCGAACCACCCGACAACTGAGCCAAGCCAAGAGCGCGGGCGACCAGCCCCGCGCCGAGCCGCCGACGGCATCGAGGCCACCCAGCTCTCGACCACACCCGACGCCGACCTCCTGCACCACCCCGACCCGCACACCGCTGCTCAGGCGGCAGCGGTCGAGAACCTCCTGCGCTGCTGGGTACGCGAACACGACCTCACCTCCCCCCAAGACCACGGCGGCGTCCTCCACATCCCTCTTCCAGCCACCGGCACGACCCTCCTCGCCCCGGTGCACTACTGGTCTCCCACCGGCTGGCACCGCTTCGGCCTTCCTCACCTCGCCGGCACCCCCGGCACCGCACCCCCCGTCGACGCGGTCACGCTCGCGGCCCTCCTGGCCCGCGAAGCCACCGCACGAGGCACACAGGGGACGGCAACCTCACCCCGACCCACAGCCGCGCCCACTCAGCACACCCATCCCGCCCAGCACATCCAGCGCGACCGACTGGACCTGGTCGGCAGGGTCTCCGACTCCGCCCGCCAGGTCGCCGTGTTCATCACCGAGCGTCGAGCGCAACCCGCCGACGACCCCGACCGGTTCCTGGCCGCAGAGCAAGCGCTCCTCCTCGGCCACCCTCTGCACCCCACGCCGAAGAGCAGAGAAGGGCTCTCGGAGTCCGAAGTGCGGCTGTACTCACCCGAGATGCGTGGCTCCTTCCCTGTGCACTGGATGGCGGTCGCACCCTCTGTCCTGTCGACCGACTCGGCGTGGACCGAACGAGGCCGCGTCGTCCCCGCCGACCTGCTGACCGCGCGGCTGGCAGGCCCGGATCTGCCCCTCCCCAACGGCTTCGCCGCACTGCCGCTGCACCCCTGGCAGTTCCGCGAGGTCCGCCACCGGCCGGCCGTCGCCGCTCTGCTCGACGCCGGTCTGTTGCGCGACCTGGGCCCACACGGCGCCCCGTGGCACCCCACCTCCTCCGTCCGCACCGTTCACCGCACCGGTGCCCCCGCGATGCTGAAACTCTCCTTGAGCCTGCGCATCACCAACTCCCGCCGTGAGAACCTCCGCAAGGAACTCCATCGCGGTGTCGAGGTGCACCGCCTGCTGCGCACCGGTCTGGCCGACCGGTGGCAGGCGGCCCACCCCGGGTTCGACATCGTCCGTGACCCGGCCTGGCTGGCGGTGACCGCCCCGGACGGTGACGCGCTGGCGGGCCTGGACGTGGTCATCCGACACAACCCGTTCGGCCCGGCGGACGACGTGTCCTGCGTCGCGGGCCTCGTGTCACCCGGGCCGTACCCCCATGGCGAACGCCATGCGGGCGACGACAGGCCTCTCCTCATGCGGTCGCGGCTCCAGGAGGTCGTCACCCGTCTCGCCGAGCGCACCGGGCGTCCCCGGAGCGCCGTGGCCGTCGAGTGGTTCCTGCGCTATCTGGAGCACATCGTGCGGCCCGTGCTGTGGCTCGACAGTGAGGCCGGGATCGCCCTCGAAGCACACCAACAGAACACGCTCGTCCTCCTGGACCCCGACGGCTGGCCCATCGGCGGTCGGTACCGTGACAACCAGGGCTACTACTTCCGCGCATCCCGCCGCGCGGATCTCCGATCCCGGCTCCCAGGCATCGGCGAGCGCAGCGACACGTTCGTCTCCGACGAGGTCACCGACGAACGGTTCGCCTACTACCTCGGCATCAACAACGTGCTCGGTCTCATCGGCGCGTTCGGATCCCAGCGTCTCGTCGACGAGCGACTCCTTCTCGCCGCCTTCCGCCGCTTCCTCATGGATGTGGCCACCGGCCCCGCCCGGCTGAACACCAACCTGCCGGCGCGGTTGCTCGACTCACCCGTCCTGCGCTGCAAGGCCAACCTCCTGACCCGTCTCCACGGCCTCGATGAACTCGTCGGTCCGGTCGACACGCAGTCCGTCTACGTCACTATCACCAACCCCCTCCGTCCATGACCGGCCACTCCGTCTCCGTACAGATGTGCAGCCCACTCGTCCGCGTACTCCCACTCCCTTCAGCTCCGAGGACCATGCCCCACCCGATCTCCTGAGAGGAGCGTCGTCGTGCCACCCACCGACGCGAGCACCCACGCGAGCACCGACAGCGGCACTGCCTCGGCCCCGAGCAACGAGGACACACTCGAACTCCGCCTGACCGACGACTTCCTCGCGCTCCTGTCCGAGGACTCCGACCCGTGCGGTGGCAGCGGAGAGGCGGGGCAGGGGGAGCCCTCGGCCAATGGCGAGCTGCTCGACCACCTCGTGGACTGGGGGCCGGTCGTCACCCCGGCAGGAACCCTGCACCTCGTCCCCGTGCGCCTCGCACGGGATCTCCCGCTGATCTCCCGCTGGATGAACGACTCAGCCGTGGACTCCTACTGGCAGCTCGGCGGGGCCGAGAACGTGACCGCGGACCATCTCCGGACCCAGCTCGGCGGCGACGGCCGCAGCATGCCTTGTCTCGGACTGCTGAACGGCACCCCGCTGAGCTATTGGGAGATCTACCGGGCGGATCTCGACCCCCTCGCCCGCCATTACCCCGCCCGCCCGCACGACACCGGGATCCATCTGCTCATCGGACCCGTGGCCGATCGGGGACGCGGTCTCGGCTCCACCTTGCTGCGCGCCGTCGCCGATCTCATCCTCGACAGAAGACCTGCCTGCGCCCGCGTCGTCGCGGAACCCGACCTACGCAACTTTCCCTCCGTCTCCGCTTTCCTCAGCGCCGGCTTCCGGTACTCCGCCGAGGTCGACCTGCCCGACAAGCGGGCCGCCCTCATGTGCAGGGATCGGCTGCTGCGCGATCTGATGTAGATCCGATGTGGATCTGCTGTGACGTCGTCATATCTGGTACACCGCCCGAGCCGGTCCGGTTCCCGGTCCAACCGACTCGATCCCGATCCGATCCGACCCGACCCGAGCCGACTGGAATTCCCGGCTCCGAGACCGATCCGTCCCGTCGAAGAGAACACGTCTTGATCCCGCCTCCCAGGCCCCACTCGTCCGCCGTGGTCACCCGTTTGTCAGTGGTGACCCGTAGGGTGGTCGCGCTATGACGAAGCCCTCACTCCACGAACTCCTGCATGCCGCCGTCACCGCTGTCGGCGGCACGGAGCGCCCCGGCCAGGTGACCATGGCCGAAGCCGTCGCGGAGGCGATCGACGACGGCTCCCACCTGCTGGTCCAGGCAGGCACCGGCACCGGAAAGTCGCTCGGTTACCTGGTGCCCGCGCTGGCCCAGGGAGAGCGTGTCGTCGTCGCCACGGCGACCCTCGCCCTCCAGCGGCAGCTCGTGGAGCGGGACCTGCCGAGAACGGTCGACGCGCTGCACCCCCTCCTGCGCCGCCGCCCGGAGTTCGCGATGCTCAAGGGCCGGTCGAACTACATGTGCCTGCACCGGCTGAACGAAGGCGTGCCGCAGGACGAGGAGGAGGGCCTCTTCGACCAGTTCGAGGCGGCCGCGCCCAGCAGCAAGCTGGGCCAGGACCTGCTGCGGCTGAGGGACTGGTCGCAGGAGACCGAGACCGGCGACCGGGACGACCTCACCCCCGGCGTGTCCGACCGTGCCTGGGCACAGATCTCGGTGTCGTCCAGAGAGTGCCTGGGTGCCACGAAGTGCGCGTACGGAGCCGAGTGCTTCGCCGAGATGGCCAGAGAGCGGGCCAAGCTCGCCGAGGTCGTAGTCACCAATCACGCGCTGCTCGCGATCGACGCCATCGAGGGCGCTCCGGTTCTCCCGCAGCACGAGGTGTTGATCGTGGACGAGGCGCACGAACTCGTCTCACGGGTGACCGGAGTGGCCACCGGCGAGCTCACCCCGGGCCAGGTCAACCGCGCTGTGAAGCGGGCGGCGAAGCTGGTGAACGAGAAGGTCGCGGACCAGCTCCAGACCGCCGCCGAGGGTTTCGAGCGGGTCATGGAGCTGGCCCTGCCGGGTCGGCTCGAGGAGATCCCGGAGGACCTGGCGTACGTCCTGATGGCACTGCGTGATGCCGCTCGCGCGGTGATCTCGGCGATCGGCAGCACCCGGGACAAGTCCGTCCAGGACGAGGACGCCGTCCGCAAGCAGGCCCTGGCGGCCGTGGAGAGCGTCCACGACGTGGCGGAGCGGATCAGCAACGGCTCGGAGTGGGACGTCGTCTGGTACGAACGCCATGACCGTTTCGGCGCGTCCCTGCGCGTCGCGCCTATGTCCGTCTCGGGTCTGCTCCGGGAGAAGCTCTTCGCGGACCGCTCCGTCACCCTGACCTCGGCCACGCTCAAGCTGGGCGGCGATTTCAACGGCGTCGGGGCCTCGTTGGGACTGGCCCCCGAGGGCACCCAGGGCGACGACCTTCCCCAGTGGAAGGGGGTGGACGTCGGATCGCCGTTCGACTACCCGAGACAGGGCATCCTCTATGTCGCCAAGCATCTGTCACGTCCCGCGCGGGACGGTGACCGGGCGGACATGCTGGATGAGCTCACGGAGCTGATCCAGGCGGCCGGTGGTCGGACGCTCGGGCTGTTCTCGTCGATGCGGGCCGCCCAACTGGCGGCGGAGGAGTTGCGCGTCCGTATCCCCGAGTACCCGATCCTGCTGCAGGGCGAGGAGACGCTCGGAGAGCTGATCAAGGGCTTCGCGGCCGACCCGAAGACCTGTCTCTTCGGCACCCTCTCGCTCTGGCAGGGCGTGGACGTGCCCGGTCCCAGCTGCCAGCTGGTCGTCATGGACAAGATCCCGTTCCCCCGGCCCGACGACCCGCTGATGAGCGCTCGCCAGAAGGCCGTCGAGGAGGCGGGCGGCAATGGCTTCATGGCCGTCGCCGCCACGCACGCGGCCCTGCTGATGGCACAGGGCGCCGGCCGTCTCGTCCGGGCGCAGGGGGACCGCGGTGTGGTCGCCGTACTGGACCAGCGGCTCGCGTCCGCGCGGTACGGCAGCTATCTGAAGGCCTCACTGCCCGACTTCTGGTACACGACGGACCGTAACCAGGTCCGCAGATCGCTCGCTGCGATCGACAGTGCCGCCACGGCTAGGGAAGAGGCGGAGAAGCAGGAACAGGTGGTCGAAGCGGAGGCATGACGAACGGCCGGTGGCCTGTCCCCACGAACCATGAGGACAGGCCACCGGCCGTCATGCGCACGGGCTCGGCTTCGGGCCGCGAGGCTTCGGCGGACCCTGGACAGCCCAGGGCCCCGGAACCGGCGCAGTGGATTCCGGGGCCCGGATCAGGGGCGGGGACGGGCACGGGCGACCGTCCGCCGCTGGGTGTCAGACGCGGCGTAGGACGGCCACCACCTTGCCGAGGATGGTCGCGTCGTCACCCGGAATGGGCTCGTAGGCAGCGTTGTGCGGGAGCAGCCAGACATGGCCGTCCTCGCGCTTGAAGCGCTTGACCGTGGCCTCGCCGTCGAGCATGGCGGCCACGATGTCGCCGTTCTCCGCGACGGGCTGACGGCGGACCGTCACCCAGTCTCCGTCACAGATGGCGGCCTCGATCATGGAGTCGCCCACGACCTTCAGGACGAAGAGTTCGCCGTCGCCCACCAACTGGCGGGGGAGCGGGAACACGTCCTCGACGGATTCCTCGGCGAGGATCGGGCCACCGGCGGCGATCCGGCCGACGAGCGGCACGTACGAAGCGGCCGGCTTGCCCGCCGTGTCCGTCGGCTGGGCCGAGGCCTGATCGGAGCCGCGTACCTCGTATGCACGCGGACGGTGCGGGTCGCGGCGCAGGAAGCCCTTGCGCTCCAGTGCCATCAGCTGGTGCGCCACGGAGGACGTGCTGGACAGGCCGACGGCCTGACCGATCTCCCGCATCGACGGCGGGTATCCGCGCCGCTGCACCGAGTCCCTGATCACCTCGATGACTCGGCGCTGCCGGTCGGTGAGCCCGGAGCTGTCCGCCCTGATGCCTGGAGGTCGGCCGGGCAAGGCTCGCTTGGGCCCTTCATGGTTCGTGGCTTCGTTCATCGCATGCACCGGCTCGAGTCGGCTCTGGGAGCGGTCCTGGGCAGTGATGGTGGCACTGTCAGCGGTGGTGGTCACGTCGGCCCCTCTCGATGGTCTCCCGTGCAGCACAACGGTAGTTGCTTTCGAAAGGTTGCGCCAAACACACGTTCGAGTGAAAAACCATGGATTGTCTGACGTGACCACGTGTCCGGGTGTAGGGCGGGCGGCTCCGGCGGACAAAAGTGGTGATTGCTGTACTCTTCACCGCCGGGGCGAAGGACCTTGTGGGTCGCTGTCGCCGCGTGGCCCAGTCTGCCATCCGGTACTCGGCCGACCGGGTACCGACCCCTTTCCCGTGGCGCCCCCGCCGCGCCCGCGTCCGCTCCGCGACGGTGCGGACGCGCTCCGCGACGGACTGCTCGTCCGGCACATGCCCATACGTGCGCGACACGCGCGCCGTGGGGGGATTTACGTGCCAAGCCCTACATCTAGTGCTTGGATTGCCGCAACGGCCCAGAAGTTGTGGTCCCCCGGGTCCTCGCGCTCATGGTCATCCCCTATGCTTGGGGCTGCTTCCGCGGGGCCCAAGTGGCCCGTGGGGCTTATTGAGTCGTGCTGTGAGGAGGGTTGGAGTTATGCACTGTCCCTTCTGCAGGCACCCCGACAGCCGCGTCGTCGACAGTCGTACGACGGACGACGGCACGTCGATCCGCAGGCGCCGCCAGTGTCCCGACTGCTCCCGTCGTTTCACGACGGTGGAGACGTGCTCGCTGATGGTGGTCAAGAGGTCCGGCGTGACCGAGCCCTTCAGTCGTACCAAGGTCATCAATGGCGTCCGAAAGGCATGCCAGGGCAGGCCTGTCACCGAGGACGCGCTCGCCCAGCTCGGCCAGCGGGTCGAGGAGGCGGTGCGGGCCACCGGGAGCGCCGAGCTGACCACTCATGACGTGGGGCTGGCCATACTCGGCCCGTTGCAGGAACTCGACCTCGTCGCCTACCTGCGGTTCGCGAGCGTCTACCGGGCGTTCGACTCGCTGGAGGACTTCGAGGCCGCCATCGCGGAACTCAGGGAAGAGCAGGGGAAGCACCCCGACGCGAACGACGAGGACGTCGAGAGCGCGGCCGGGGGGCGCGTGGAGAGCGACCGCGGGTCCGGAGGGGCTGTGCAGGTCCCGGTGCCCGCCAACGCCGCCGACTGAGGGCGGGCCGCACCGCCGGACCAGTGCGTCCGGACGACCGGCGGCGATCCAGACCTGTCGCGAACGGCTGTGTCAGCCGGGTCGCGACACAAGACAGAACACCGTGTCACGGGAACAGCGTGACACTTCAGGGCGTTTTCGCCCGTACAGGGAGGCGGCATGACAGAGACGGCGAGCGGTCCGGCACGGAGTTCCCGCGCCAAGGGCACCAAGGCGAGCAAGGGCCTGCGTATCGAGCGCATCCACACCACCCCCGGCGTGCACCCGTACGACGAGGTGGTCTGGGAGCGGCGTGACGTCGTCATGACCAACTGGCGCGACGGCTCGGTCAACTTCGAGCAGCGTGGCGTCGAGTTCCCCGACTTCTGGTCGGTGAACGCGGTCAACATCGTCACCAGCAAGTACTTCCGCGGTGCCGTCGGCACCCCGCAGCGCGAGACCGGTCTGAAGCAGCTGATCGACCGCATCGTGAAGACGTACACGAAGGCCGGCGAGGACAACAAGTACTTCGCCTCGCCCGCCGACGCCGAGATCTTCGAGCACGAACTGGCGTACGCCCTCCTGCACCAGATCTTCAGCTTCAACAGCCCCGTGTGGTTCAACGTGGGCACCCCGCAGCCCCAGCAGGTCTCCGCCTGCTTCATCCTGGCCGTCGACGACTCCATGGAGTCGATCCTCGACTGGTACAAGGAAGAGGGCATGATCTTCAAGGGCGGCTCGGGCGCCGGCCTGAACCTGTCCCGCATCCGTTCCTCCAAGGAACTGCTCTCCTCCGGCGGCAACGCCTCCGGTCCCGTCTCCTTCATGCGGGGCGCCGACGCCTCCGCAGGAACGATCAAGTCGGGCGGCGCCACCCGCCGCGCCGCCAAGATGGTCGTGCTCGACGTGGACCACCCGGACGTCGAGGACTTCATCGCCACCAAGGTGAAGGAAGAGGAGAAGATCCGCGCCCTGCGCGACGCGGGCTTCGACATGGACCTGGGCGGCGACGACATCACGTCCGTCCAGTATCAGAACGCCAACAACTCGGTCCGCGTGAACGACGAGTTCATGACGGCCGTGGAGAACGGCACCGAGTTCGGTCTCCGCGCCCGGATGACCGGCGAGATCATCGAGAAGGTCGACGCCAAGGCGCTGTTCCGCAAGCTCGCCGAGGCCGCGTGGGCCTGCGCCGACCCGGGCATCCAGTACGACGGTGTGATCAACAACTGGCACACCTGCCCCGAGTCCGGCCGGATTACCGCGTCCAACCCCTGCAGCGAGTACATGCACCTGGACAACACGTCCTGCAACCTCGCCTCGCTGAACCTGATGAAGTTCCTCAAGGACGACGGCCTCGGCCACCAGTCCTTCGAGGTCGAGCGCTTCGCCAAGGTCGTCGAGCTCGTCATCACCGCGATGGACATCTCCATCTGCTTCGCCGACTTCCCGACCCAGAAGATCGGCGAGAACACCCGCGCCTTCCGCCAGCTCGGCATCGGCTACGCCAACCTCGGCGCCCTGCTGATGGCGACCGGTCACGCGTACGACTCCGACGGCGGACGCGCCCTCGCCGGTGCCATCACCTCGCTGATGACCGGTACGGCGTACAAGCGCTCCGCCGAACTGGCCGCGGTCGTCGGCCCGTACGACGGCTACGCACGCAACGCGGACGCCCACAACCGCGTGATGAAGCAGCACTCCGACGCCAACGGCACGGCCGTCCGCATGGACGACCTGGACAGCCCGGTCTGGGCCGCCGCCACGGAGGCCTGGCAGGACGTGCTGCGCCTCGGCGAGAAGAACGGCTTCCGCAACTCGCAGGCGTCCGTGCTCGCCCCGACCGGCACCATCGGCCTCGCCATGTCCTGCGACACCACCGGTGTCGAGCCCGACCTGGCGCTGGTCAAGTTCAAGAAGCTGGTCGGCGGCGGCTCGATGCAGATCGTCAACGGCACGGTCCCGCAGGCCCTGCGCCGCCTGGGCTACCAGGAGGAGCAGATCGAGGCGATCGTCGCCCACATCGCCGACCACGGCAATGTGATCGACGCTCCCGGCCTCAAGCAGGAGCACTACGAGGTCTTCGACTGCGCCATGGGCGAGCGTGCCATCTCCCCGATGGGCCACGTCCGCATGATGGCCGCGATCCAGCCCTGGATCTCCGGCGCCATCTCCAAGACGGTCAACATGCCGGAGACGGCGACCGTCGAGGAGGTCGAGGAGATCTACTTCGAGGCCTGGAAGCTGGGCGTCAAGGCGCTCGCGATCTACCGCGACAACTGCAAGGTCGGCCAGCCGCTCTCCGCGAAGACCAAGGAGACGGAGAAGAAGGAGATCACGGAGAAGGCCGAGGAGACGATCCGGGCCACGGTCGAGAAGGTCGTGGAGTACCGCCCGGTGCGCAAGCGCCTCCCGAAGGGCCGGCCCGGCATCACCACCTCCTTCACCGTCGGCGGCGCCGAGGGTTACATGATCGCCAACTCCTACCCGGACGACGGCCTGGGCGAGGTCTTCCTGAAGATGTCCAAGCAGGGCTCGACCCTCGCGGGCATGATGGACGCCTTCTCGATCGCCGTCTCGGTGGGTCTGCAGTACGGCGTGCCGCTGGAGACGTACGTCTCGAAGTTCACGAACATGCGCTTCGAGCCGGCGGGTATGACGGACGACCCGGACGTGCGGATGGCGGCGTCGATCGTCGACTACATCTTCCGCCGCCTGGCGCTCGACTTCCTGCCCTTCGAGACCCGCTCCGCGCTCGGCATCCACTCCGCCGAGGAGCGGCAGCGGCACCTGGAGACCGGCTCGTACGAGCCGATCGAGGAAGAGGTCGACGTCGAGGGCCTCGCCCAGTCGGCGCCGCGCCAGTCCCTGAAGGCGGTCTCCGCACCGAAGGCCGAAGCCGACGACGAGGGCGCCAAGCCCGCTCCGAAGCAGGCCCACACCAGCGCCGAGCTGGTGGAGATGCAGTTGGGCATCCAGGCCGACGCCCCGCTCTGCTTCTCCTGCGGGACGAAGATGCAGCGGGCCGGTTCCTGCTACATCTGCGAGGGCTGCGGCTCGACGAGCGGCTGCAGCTGAACGTGAGCGCCTTCCGGGCGTGAAGTGACTGCCCGAAGGGGGAGTCGGCGACAGGCCGGCTCCCCCTTCCGCTGTCGTGGCGATCTGTCTGACGTGTCGCCTGGTGCCCGGTCGGGGCGGGGGTCAGGCCTCGCGCGGGCCGCCCATGACTCGGGCGAAGGTCGCCGGGTCCTCGTCGAAGCCGGTGATGCCCGGGTGGAAGGTCCATTCACCGGTGGTGTCGCGGACGAACTCGGCGACCGTCGCGGCCGTCGAGCCGAGAACGGTGCCGAAGTCGTCCTCCGCCAGGACGGTGTAGTCCTCACGGATGCGCAGGGCGGGCTTGGTGACGTCGGCGAAGGTCCTCGTGCCCGATCCCTGCTGTATGGCGACACCGATCACGACGCGGCCGTACCGGCTGTCGAGGCGGTTCAGCTCGACCGTCATGACCTCGTCCCAGCCGAAACCCTGGCCGGTCTTGCTGTCGCGGTTGAGGCTGATCGTGCCATCGGGCGAGCGGCTGTCGAAGTGCACCACGTAGGCGGGGCTGCCGCTCGGATCGGTCGCCAGGTAGGGAGCCGCGACGATGTCGAGATCCGTCGGCGGCTGTCCGGCCGGACTCGGGTCCCACTTCAGAGACACCTCGACCTTGCGGATGCCCTTGTTGAGGCCGTTCAACAGAACTCCCTCCCCGTTCTTCTGTGCGTGCGGGCCGAACTGCCTGGCGGTCCAGGCCAGTTGTCCATCCTCGCATGCGCGCCGGGGCGCTCGCCCGGGTGCAACCGGCCGGAGAGTGACCGCCGCCACGTTCCGTGGCCTTACCATGGCGCGGTGCTGGTCAAGTGGATTCGCTGCACCGTGGTGGACCGCCGCGGTTTCGAACGGGGGCAGCGAAAGTGGGCGGGGCTACTGGGGG
>NZ_JARGEE010000294.1:0-11431 GCF_033794485.1 Streptomyces sp. MB09-02B | reverse complement strand
CTCCCGCTCCCGCCCCCACCGACACCGCCACGGACGTGGTCCGCTGGGCGGCGTTCAGCTGCGTCCTCGTCCCGGTCGTCCTCGTCTGGTACGGCACCTCGCTCGCCGGCGCGACAGGCGCGGCCCTCGGCCTCGCCGCGGTCACCGGAGTCTGCCGCGTCCTCCTCCGCCAGTCCGAGCGCGGAGCCGCCCGCGCGGCCCGCGCCACCGCCGCCCGTTCGATGGCCGAAGATCGCACCTCCGCGCGCGGCCGACGCGGGCGCACGACCTCCGGGGCGCACGGGGGCGGACGGAACTCCGGCGCAAGTACGCCGGTCGACTGACCGGTTTCCGCGCACACCCCCGTATCTTTTCAGCCAACTTCGGCCACCTGCGCCTCCCTTGGTCGAACACCCCTCCACCCCCCGTTCGACCTGCACTGAAAGGGGTCCTGGGGCCTCGCGCACCCTACGTGGACCGGCCACTGGGACAAGGCGCACTTCCCTGCGCGGCCCACGAGTGCAACGCTTCGTGATCGAATGCTTTACGCCAAGTTGCCATGTCGACAATGTGCCGGTTGGCGATCTGGTCACGCCGGCACCACGGGACACAGTAGATTCGATCATGACTGTCTTACGGCGGGGGACTCGTGCAGGACCAAGGGGAAACGTGCAGGAGCGACACAACCGAGGAGCCGCGACCACCGAGGGGGGCTTAGCAGTATGAGCCACGACTCCACCGCCGCGCCGGAAGCCGCGGCCCGGAAACTGTCCGGGCGACGCCGCAAGGAGATCGTCGCGGTGCTGCTGTTCAGCGGCGGTCCCATCTTCGAGAGTTCCATACCACTGTCGGTGTTCGGGATCGACCGCCAGGACGCCGGCGTACCGCGCTACCGCCTGCTGGTGTGCGCGGGCGAGGAAGGCCCGCTGCGGACCACAGGGGGCCTGGAACTCACCGCACCGAACGGCCTGGAGGCGATCTCGCGGGCGGGCACGGTGGTCGTGCCCGCATGGCGTTCGATCACCTCACCGCCGCCGGAGGAGGCGCTCGACGCACTGCGCCGAGCGCACGAAGAGGGTGCCCGCATCGTCGGCCTGTGCACCGGCGCATTCGTGCTGGCCGCCGCCGGCCTGCTGGACGGCAGGCCCGCGACGACGCACTGGATGTACGCGCCGACGCTGGCCAAGCGCTATCCGTCCGTCCACGTCGACCCACGCGAGCTTTTCGTGGACGACGGGGACGTACTCACCTCGGCCGGTACCGCGGCCGGAATCGATCTCTGTCTGCACATCGTGCGGACAGATCACGGGAACGAGGCGGCAGGGGCCCTGGCCCGGCGCCTGGTGGTCCCACCACGTCGATCGGGCGGCCAGGAGCGCTACCTCGATCGGTCTTTACCCGAGGAGATCGGCGCCGACCCGCTCGCCGAGGTCGTCGCCTGGGCGCTGGAGCACCTCCACGAGCAGTTCGACGTGGAGACGCTCGCGGCACGGGCGTACATGAGCCGTCGTACGTTCGACCGCCGGTTCCGCTCGCTCACCGGGAGCGCTCCCCTGCAGTGGCTGATCACTCAGCGCGTCCTGCAGGCTCAGCGTCTGCTGGAGACGTCGGACTACTCGGTGGACGAGGTCGCGGGTCGCTGCGGCTTCCGCTCGCCGGTCGCCCTGCGCGGGCACTTCCGGCGGCAGCTGGGGTCGTCCCCGGCGGCGTACCGGGCGGCGTACCGGGCCCGTCGCCCCCAGGGCGAGAAGCACAACGACCACCACGACGGTCCGCACGGCGTCCCGGGCCCGTCGGTGTCGCCGGAGCACGCCCCGGTGCCGCTGCAGGCGCGGCGCACGGCCGCGGCGAGCGCCCTGGCACCGTCGGCGTCCATGTCCACGGAGGGCGCCAAGCCGGAGCTGTACGCGACGGGCCGCCTGCCGGGCCAGCGCAGCGCGCCGTAGCCCGCAGGGCTGTGTGACGGCCCGGTCCCGCACCTGATCACCCCGTGATCACGCTGGTGCAGGACCGGGCCGTACGGCTGTCGCGGGCCGTAAGGTGAGACACATGAACGATCGCATGGTGTGGATCGACTGCGAGATGACCGGCCTCTCGCTGTCGGACGACGCGCTCATCGAGGTGGCCGCCCTCGTCACCGACTCCGAGCTGAACGTGCTCGGCGACGGAGTCGACATCGTCGTCCGCCCGCCGGACTCGGCGCTGGAGACGATGCCGGAGGTGGTGCGCGAGATGCACACCGCGTCCGGCCTGCTGGACGCCCTGGCCGGCGGCACGACGCTCGCCGACGCCGAGGAGCAGGTCCTGGCGTACGTACGGGAACACGTGAAGGAACCGCGCAAGGCACCGCTGTGCGGCAACTCGGTGGGCACGGACCGGGGCTTCCTCCTGCGGGACATGCCGACGCTGGAGGAGTACCTCCACTACCGCATCGTGGACGTCTCCTCGATCAAGGAGCTGGCCCGCCGCTGGTACCCGAGGGCGTACTTCAACAGCCCGGAGAAGAACGGCAACCACCGGGCCCTGGCCGACATCCGCGAGTCCATCGCCGAGCTCCGCTACTACCGCGAGGCGGTCTTCGTCCCACAGCCCGGCCCCGACTCGGACACGGCCCGCACGATCGCCGCGAAGCACGTCCTGCCCGGGCGGTAGCCCCGCCCCCGGGGCCCGGCCGGCCCCGGAACCGCCCCCACCGAAACGCGTGCACGGGCACCCCTTCAGACCCTGTACACTTTTTCTCGGCCGGTCGGTGAAACCTTCGGATGAACCGCCGGTCATGGTGGGTGTAGCTCAGCTGGTAGAGCACCTGGTTGTGGTCCAGGATGTCGCGGGTTCGAGTCCCGTCACTCACCCTTGAGGAACGAGCCCCGATCTGGGAACAGATCGGGGCTCGTTCGTGTGCGGTCGGTCACCCGCCGCCGGGCTCAGCAGTCGTCGTAGCGCCAGACCCCGGCCTCGCGGACCCACGGCTCCTGCTTCTGGTCGAACTTGGGCATGCCGACGCCGTACGAGACGCGCGCCTCGTCGCCGGATGTGGATATCCCGTCGACCTCGAACCGCTTCACGTCCTTCGGCTCGGAGTCGCCGACGGCACGCTCGGTCTGCTCGGCCCGTTCGGTCAGCGCGGCCATGCCGGCGCGTGTGATCCGCTTCTGGCAGCGGGCGGACAGCATGCCGTGGGTGGTGTCGGGGTCGTTCGCGAAGTACGCGGCGGTGTAGGCACGGACCGCCGCTTCGAGACCGGCGGTGTCGCCAGTGTCGGCGTCCGAGGTCGCGGACCGGCTGGGCGTGGCGCTCGGCTGCCTCGCTGCGGCGGACGGTTTGCTGTCGGT
The DNA here is from genome assembly GCF_033794485.1 of Streptomyces sp. MB09-02B. Classification (NCBI taxonomy): domain Bacteria; kingdom Bacillati; phylum Actinomycetota; class Actinomycetes; order Kitasatosporales; family Streptomycetaceae; genus Streptomyces; species Streptomyces sp. MB09-02B. The sequence continues at coordinate 8,120 of NZ_JARGEE010000294.1, read as the reverse complement.
GTCGCCAGGCTCGTCGTCGGACGTGCACGCGGTGAGCGCGGTGAAGGCGATGAACGCGGCAGCGACTAAGACGGTGGTACGGGTGCGCATGGTCCCCCCTGAGAACTGTGTGTCGAGGAAGCATCGTGGCACGCGCCCCTTCGTCGCACGCCGAGACCCTGGTCCCAGGTCCTAGGTCGAAGGTCGCTGGGCAGGAGCCGTGGCGCACAGGAGGATGAGAGCCGTGGCCTCTCACGACTTCGACGTGGACGACTTCCTGCGGCAGCCCCTCACCGCCCGCCTCGCGACCAACGGCCCCACGGTGCGCCCTGTCTGGTTCCTCTGGGAGGACGGGGCCTTCTGGGTGCTGACGGGGCCATGGGCCCGCTTGTTCGACCGGGTGAAGGAGGACCCGCGCCTCGCCCTCGTGGTGGACGAGTGCGACATCGCAACGGGGCGGGTCCAGCAGGTCATCGCGCGCGGGCGCGGAGAACTGGTGCCCTTCGACGTGCCGAGGGGGCGCCGCAAGCTGACCCGCTATCTGGGAACCGACGAGGCCACCTGGGACACCCGCTTCGTGCACTACCTGCACGACGACCCGGCCGAGCGAGGCACGATGTGGCTGCGCCTGACCCCGGACTCACTCACGGCGACGGACCTCAGCTACTCAGCCAGGCTTCCCTGAACTCCCGCACGCCCGCGAAGCGTTGACCAGAATCGGGGCGCGTGGCCCGCTCCAGAACGTCGAGTTGGGCCGCCGTACCCCGCCAGGCCCGCTCCTCGTCCCCCGCGTCCAGCAACAGCCGTGCGGTGCGCCCCAGCGCGTGAACCATGGTGCGCGCGTCGATGGTCGCGCCGCGCACGAACTCCTCCGGCGCCATGAAACGCGTGGACCCCGGAAGCCGCTCAGCATCCAGCACGAAGGGACCCGGCCGGTACTCGTCGAGGTCGATCAGACGCATCTCCCCCGCCGCGAAGTCGTACAGCAGGGCGCCGTCGTAGAGATCCACGGCGACGTACCTCGCGTCCTCGACGGCGAGATGGGCGTCGAGGACGCGGGCGAAGGCCGCCTCGATCCGGTCGACGGGCAGCGAGCGGAAGCGGGCCATGGGGCTGCCGGGGCTCGTCCGATCCCCTCTGCCACGCTCGGCAGGGTCGTACAGCACCTCGCCGTCCCGCCAGGGCATGACCACGGCCGACCCGGACCGGGACGCGATCCGATGCAGCTGCGGGACGATCACCGGGTGCCGGACGGACCGGTGGAAGTCCCACGCCCGCTCCAGCGACCGCAGCCCCCTCCCGCTGAGGGCCGTCTTCACGAACCACCGCTCATCGCGGTCCGGCAGATGAACGCCATAGGCCACGCACCCTGAGTCCTGCTTCCCGAACACCCGGAAGACGTCGCCGATGCCGGCCAGGTACTCCCCTATGGGGCCTTCGACTCCGTCGACGCCCAACAGCGGGTGGTCGCCCGTGCTTCCCCCGCCACCACCAAGCTTCTCCATGAAGGCCAGGCTGCCAGCAGCGCGCCCACCGCGCTCACCACGCGCCGCGAGCCTCTCCGCTGCCTCCAGCCGCACCCGCGCGTCTTGGTCCCGCACGGCCGCATTCGCCGTATCCCTCTCCATGTCCATCGTTCACCTCCATGCCGACCATGTGCATGGGCAACCATGGCGTACTTCGGCGTACTTCATGAAGAAGCCCGCGCCACCAACTCCGTAGGCAGCACCACCTGGCGTCGTTCCAGGCCCCTCGACACCGCCGGGCGGCGGTCCGCGATCTCGTCGAGGAGGAGGTCGATCATGGCTCGGCCCATTTCCTCTATGGGCTGGCGGACGCTGGTGAGGGGTGGGTCCATGTGGCGGGCGATCGCCGAGTCGTCGTAGCCGACGAGGGCGACGTCGTCCGGTATGCGGCGGCCCGCCTCGCGGAGGACCTGGCGGGCGCCCGCCGCCATCACGTCGGACTCGACGAAGACCGCGTCGAGGTCGGGGCAGCGGGCCAGCAGTTCCTTCATCGCCCTGCGGCCGCCCTCCTCCGTGAAGTCGCCGGGGACGATCAGGCGCTCGTCGACCTCGCGGCCGGCGTCGACGAGGGCCTCGCGGTAGCCGACGACACGGCGCTGGGCACCGTAGACGTCCAGGCGTCCGGTGATCGTGGCGATCCGGGTGCGGCCCCGTTCGATCAGGTGCTCCACCGCCGAGCGGCCGCCGCCGTAGTTGTCGGAGTCGACGGACGGGAGCGTCTCGTGCTCCGAGCGGGGGCCGCTGATCACCGCCGGGATTTCCAGTTGCGACAGCAGATCCGGCAGCGGGTCGTCGGCGTGGACCGAGACCAGGAGGACGCCGTCGACGCGGTGCGCGGCCAGGTACTGGGCCAGGCGGCGGCGCTCCCGGTCGCTGCCCGCGAAGATCAGCAGGAGCTGCATCTCCGTGTCGGACAGCTGGGCGCCCACGCCCTTGAGGATGTCGGAGAAGTACGGTTCCGCGAAGAAGCGGGTCTCCGGCTCGGGCACGACCATCGCGATCGCGTCCGTGCGGTTCGCCGCGAGCGCGCGGGCCGCCGTGTTCGGGACGTACCCGAGCTCCGCGACGGCCGCCTCGACCGCCGCGCGGGTCGCGTCACTGACCCGGGGCGAGCCGTTGATCACCCGGGACACCGTCCCCCGGCCCACACCGGCCCGTGCGGCGACCTCTTCCAACGTCGGCCGCCCACCGCTCCGGCCCCGTGCTCCGTGGCCTGCCACCATGGTCGCCTCCCGTTCACACCGCGCTGGCGTGGAATCTAACAGTCCTGATCCTCGTACGACGTCCGGGAAGTGCTCGTCCGGCCGCGGTACGAGCGGCCGGACCGCTGGTTACACGAGTCCAACGGTCCCACAGGGTGCGCGTGCGGGATTCGCGCCCCGGCTCCGGCACCGTTGCCGTCGGCCTCCGCCAGCCCACCGCGCCCCGTTCACGCCCCGCTCGCGCTCCGTACGTGCCCCGGTCCGCCCCCTGCCGACGCCGATTCCCGGGCCCCGCCCGGCCGTTTCCGGGCATGGCCGGGCGCCGGCCCCCGGGTTAGTTAACAGCCCGATAACCGAAGACATCTCTCCGCGCTCGCTCCCTTGACACCCCCGCAGGAACCGACGACTCTTCAACACATCACTTGTGGGAGCGCTCCCACAGTACCTGGCACTTACACAACCCGCACGTTCCCCGCCCGAGCCGCAGTTTGAACTAACGGGCCCAACAACACCGTTGGCCGGGGGGTCGGCACGTCAGGGCATCAGGAGGACGCAATGCGAGCACGTACCCGAACCGCCCGCAAGACGGTGGTCCTGGCAGCCGTCGCCGCCCTGGGCGCGGGGCTGCTGGCCGGCTGTGCCGAGGACTCGGACGGCGGCTCGTCGAACGAGGGCGACGGCAACACCGAGGGCAAGACCACGCTGACGGTCGGCACCTTCGGTGTCTTCGGCTACAAGCAGGCCGGCCTGTACGACGAGTACATGAAGCAGAACCCGGACATCGTCATCAAGGAGAACGTCACCACCAAGACCTCGGTCTACTGGCCCAAGACGCTCACCCGGCTGCAGGCCGGCTCCGGCACCGACGACATCCAGGCGATCGAGATCGGCAACGTCACCGAGGCCGTGCAGACGCAGGGCGACAAGTTCGTCGACCTCGGCAAGGAGGTCGACAAGTCGCAGTGGCTGGACTGGAAGAACCAGCAGGCCACGACCAAGGACGGCAAGCTCATCGGGCTCGGCACCGACATCGGTCCGATGGCGATCTGCTACCGCAAGGACCTGTTCGAGAAGGCCGGCCTCGAGACCGACCGCACCAAGCTCGCCGAGCAGTGGAAGGGCGACTGGAGCAAGTACGTCGACGTCGGCAAGGAGTACATGAAGAAGGCGCCGAAGGGCACCAAGTACGTGGACTCGGCGTCCTCCGTCTACAACGCCGCCCTCGGTGGCGCGACCGAGCGCTACTACGACAAGGACGGCAACGCCATCTGGGAGAAGTCCACGGGTGTGAAGGACTCCTGGGACGCGGCCATGTCCGTGGCGACCAGCGACATGTCGGCGAAGCTGAAGCAGTTCGAGGCGCCCTGGGACCAGGGGTACGCCAAGGGCAGCTTCGCCACGGTGGCCTGCCCGGCGTGGATGATCGGCTACATCCAGGAGAAGTCCGGTGAGGCCGGCAAGGGCAAGTGGGACGTGGCGGCGGCGCCGACCGCGGCCAACTGGGGCGGCGCGTTCATCGGTGTGCCGACGGCGAGCAAGCACCAGAAGGAGGCCATCGCGCTGGCGAAGTGGCTGACCGCTCCCGAGCAGCAGGCCAAGGTCTTCGCCAAGCAGGCCAGCTTCCCGTCGACCCCGTCGGCGTACCCGACCCTCAAGCCGAGCCCCGACACCACCGCGTACTTCTCCGACGCGCCGCTGACGCAGATCTTCTCCGACTCGGCGAAGACGATCCCGGTGCAGCACTTCGGCACCAAGGACCAGCCGATCGGCACCGCGATCGCCGACATCGGCATCGTGCAGGTCGAGCAGAAGGGCAAGAGCCCTGAGGAGGGCTGGGAGGCCGCCAGCAAGGAGATCAAGGACGTGCTCGGCCAGTGACCAGCTCCAAAGAGGCACTCGCGCATTCCGCGGCGAGCGCCGAGACCGCGCCCGGCGATGAGCCGGGCGCGGTCCGGGGCGCTCAGGGGCGCGGTACGCCGCCGGCCGGCACCGACTCGTGGCGCAGCCGGCTGTACCGCTGGGACATGAAGGCGTCCCCTTACGTCTTCATCTCCCCCTTCTTCCTGATCTTCGGGGCGTTCTCGCTCGTCCCGCTGCTGTACACGGGCTGGTACTCGCTGCACAACGTGCAGCTGTCCGACCTGGACAACCAGACCTGGGTGGGCCTGGACAACTACCAGAACCTGCTGTCCTCGGACTTCTTCTGGAACTCCCTCTGGGTCACCTTCTCCATCGGCGTGATCGCGACCGTGCCCCAGCTGCTGGTGGCGATCGGCATCGCGCACCTGCTCAACTACCGGCTGCGCGGCTCGACGGTGTGGCGGGTCATCATGCTCACCCCGTACGCCACGTCGGTGGCGGCCGCGACGCTGGTGTTCGTGCTGCTGTTCTCCTGGGACGGCGGCATGGTGAACTGGCTGCTGGACTTCATCGGGATCGACCCCGTCAACTGGCGTGAGTCCAACTGGGGTTCGAAGTTCGCGGTCTCCACGATCGTGATCTGGCGGTGGACGGGCTACAACGCGCTGATCTACCTCGCGGCGATGCAGGCGATCCCCGGCGATCTGTACGAGTCGGCGTCCCTCGACGGCGCGAACCGCTGGCAGCAGTTCATCCATGTGACGATCCCGCAGCTGCGGCCGACGATCCTGTTCACGGCGGTCGTCTCCACGATCGGCGCGACCCAACTCTTCGGTGAGCCCCTGCTGTTCGGCGGGGCCGACGGTTCCAAGGGCGGCTCCGAGCACCAGTACCAGACGCTCGGCCTGTACATGTACGACCAGGGCTTCATGATCGGCAACCTCGGCAAGGCGTCCGCCATCGCCTGGACGATGTTCCTGATCCTGCTGATCGTGGCCGCGATCAACCTGCTGCTCACCCGACGGCTGAGGAAGACCCCATGACCACGAGCGAACTGACCCGTCCCCGGGAGCCGCAGCGGGCGCCGGAGCCGAAGGCCCCCCGCCGCCGCCGGGTGATGGGCGCGGGCAAGCAGATGCACGCGGGGCCGCTCACCTATGTCGTCCTGACCGTCTTCGCCGTGGGCTCGCTCGCGCCCCTGCTGTGGACGGCGATCGCGGCCTCGCGCACCAGCCAGCGGCTCGCCGAGGCGCCGCCTCCGCTGTGGTTCGGCGGCAACCTGTTCAAGAACCTGGAGACCGCCTGGGATCAGGCCGGGCTCGGCACCGCGATGCTCAACACGACGCTCGTGGCCGGGACGATCACCATCGGTACGGTGCTGTTCTCCACGCTCGCCGGGTTCGCCTTCGCCAAGCTGCGGTTCCGGTTCTCCAGCGTTCTGCTGCTGCTGACCATCGGCACGATGATGATCCCGCCGCAGCTGGCCGTCGTCCCGCTGTACCTGTGGATGAGCGACCTGAACTGGTCCAACCAGCTTCAGACGGTCATCCTGCCCACGCTGGTCAGCGCGTTCGGCACGTTCTTCATGCGGCAGTACCTGATCCAGGCGCTGCCCAGCGAGCTGATCGAGGCCGCGCGCGTCGACGGCGCGAGCAGCCTGCGGATCGTGTGGCACGTCGTCTTCCCGGCGGCGCGGCCGGCGATGGCGGTGCTCGGGCTGCTGACCTTCGTGATGGCCTGGAACGACTTCCTGTGGCCGATCCTCGCGCTGAACCAGCAGAACCCGACGGTCCAGGTGGCCCTCAACGCCCTCGGCACCGGCTACATCCCCGACCAGTCGGTGATCATGGCGGGTGCGCTGCTCGGCACGTTGCCGCTACTGATCGCCTTCCTCCTGTTCGGCAAGCAGATCGTCGGCGGCATCATGCAGGGCGCGATCAAGGGGTGAGCGGCCCGTCGCCGTCCGCTCCACCGCGGAAACCCCCCGAGGGCCGGGCCACCGCCGTCCCGGCCCTCTCATCTCTCGTCCCCCCACCCACCACTGTCGGTCTCCACGACCACTATGGGAGCGCTTCCATGCCTGAACCCGTGAACCCGGTGACCTTTCCTCCCGCCTTCCTCTGGGGCGCGGCCACCTCCGCCTACCAGATCGAGGGGGCGGTGCGGGAGGACGGCCGTACGCCCTCCATCTGGGACACCTTCAGCCACACGCCGGGCAAGACCGCCGGTGGCGAGACCGGTGACATCGCTGTCGACCACTACCACCGCTACCGCGACGACGTGGCGATGATGGCCGACCTGGGCCTCAACTCGTACCGCTTCTCCATCTCCTGGTCGCGGGTGCAGCCGACCGGCCGGGGCCCCGCCGTCCAGAAGGGCCTGGACTTCTACCGGCGGCTGGTCGACGAGCTGCTGGAGAAGGGCATCAAGCCGGCGGTGACCCTCTACCACTGGGACCTGCCGCAGGAGTTGGAGGACGCGGGCGGCTGGCCCGAGCGGGACATCGTGCACCGCTTCGCCGAGTACGCGCGGATCGTGGGCGAGGCGCTGGGCGACCGGGTCGAGCAGTGGATCACGCTCAACGAGCCCTGGTGCACGGCGTTCCTGGGCTACGGCTCCGGGGTGCACGCGCCGGGCCGTACCGATCCGGTGGCGTCGCTGCGCGCGGCCCACCATCTGAACGTGGCCCACGGGCTGGGCGTCGCGGCGCTCCGCTCGGTGATGCCCGCCCGCAACTCGATCGCGGTGAGCCTGAACTCGTCGGTGGTCCGGCCGATCACGAACTCCCCCGAGGACGTGGCGGCGGCGAAGAAGATCGACGACCTGGCCAACGGTGTCTTCCACGGCCCGATGCTGCACGGCGCGTACCCGGAGACCCTGTTCACCGCGACCTCGTCGCTGACGGACTGGTCGTTCGTGCAGGACGGCGACGTGGCGACGGCCAACCAGCCGTTGGACGCGCTGGGGCTGAACTACTACACGCCGACCCTGGTGGGTGCGGCGGACGCCGACCTGAAGGGACCGCGGGCGGACGGCCACGGGGCGAGCACGCACTCGCCGTGGCCGGGCGCCGACGACGTCCTGTTCCACCAGACGCCGGGCGAGCGTACGGAGATGGGCTGGACCATCGACCCGACGGGCCTGCACGAGCTGATCATGCGGTACGCCCGGGAGACTCCGGGGCTGCCGATGTACGTGACGGAGAACGGGGCCGCGTACGACGACAAGATGGACTCCGACGGCCGCGTCCACGACCCCGAGCGCATCGCGTACCTCCACGGCCACCTGCGCGCGGTCCGCCGCGCGATCGCCGAGGGCGCGGACGTCCGCGGCTACTACCTCTGGTCCCTCATGGACAACTTCGAGTGGGCGTACGGGTACGGGAAGCGGTTCGGCGCCGTGTACGTCGACTACGCGACCCTCACCCGTACGCCGAAGTCGAGCGCGTACTGGTACGGCCAGGCGGCGAAGACGGGCGCGCTGCCGCCGCTGGTGACGACTCCGGCGTAACGGAACCACAGGGCCGGGGGCTGGGGAGCCCCCTGGGGGAAAC
>NZ_JARGEE010000293.1:0-11471 GCF_033794485.1 Streptomyces sp. MB09-02B | reverse complement strand
GGGGTAGAAGGCCCTCGAGACGATGCCTGCTGCTGAGGCGGGAAGCCGCCAGGAGATGGGCAGGGTGTGGGTGCTGGTGTCGTTGTGGTTCGTCAGGACGGTGACGGCGTTGTTGAGGGGGTCGTGGGGCAGCCCGGTCCACCGGGGGGTGCTGACGATGGAGAACGGGTCGAGTTGTCCGGGGTCGCCGACGAGGAGGGCTCGGTCGAAGAGCTTGGCGATCAGCAGGAGGGCGTCGGAGCGCATCTGGTAGGCCTCGTCGATGATGGCCCACTTCCAGCGGGGGCCGTCTACGTACGCCCATTTCATGGCGGTTGCGATGATCACGTCGCAGGCGAGGACGTCTTTGATGTCTTTGCTGATGATGGTGTTGGTTAGGGTCAGGACTTCTTCGCGTGCCTCGTAGTTGTGCCCGGCGAGGCGTCCCAGGCGCAGCGGGGGTGCTTCTGGGTCGGCGAGGCTGACCAGGAGGTCGTCGACCTGGTGGTTGGTCTGGGCGATGATGATGCACTGTTCGCCGGCGTCGGCAAGGGCACGGGCTGCGCTCACGACCAGGGTCGATTTCCCTGCGCCGGGGGGCGAGTCGACGACGAGGGGCTGCGTGGTGGTGTCGGTCAGTGCGGTCAGGACGGCGGTGACCGCTTGGCCGGCCAGTTCCACGGGCGGGATCGGGGGCTGGGTCACGGCTGGTTCTCCTCGGTCTCCTCCAGGACGGCGGCTGGGTGGTTGTGCTGGGGGCCGCCATGGGTCCAGGGAGTGTTCTCTCGGCTGGGGAACGGTGGCCGGCTGAAGAACTCGGGGGCGAAGGTCAGCTCGAGCAGATCACCGACGGCGGGGATGGAGTCGGTCCTAGGCTTGTTGACGGTGCCGGTGAGAGTGGTCACCTCGAGCAGGAGATCCGTGCCCTGGCCGTGAGGAGTGATGGCACGCACCGCCATGTGCACGCGCGGGTTGTGGGGTCCGGCGAGCAGGTGCCCGATGTCCAGGCGTACTGGGTCGGTGGTGTGCAGGGTCAGGCGGGGGCGCAGTTTGGGGCTTCTGGCGCCGGGGATGGTGTGGTGGGCGTCGACCTCGGTGACGGTGCCGGCGACGGCTTCTCCGGTGGTGCGTCGCTCGGCCATGAAGTAGGGGTCCTCCAGGGCGCGGTGGGCGTCGAAGGCTCCTTGGGCCAGTTCCATGCGGGCGAGCCGGCGGGCGGCGGAGACGGGGTCGTCCTTGATGGGCTGAGGGCGTCCGTCGGCCGCGAGGTAGGTGGTGTAGGCGGTGAAGCGGTCGCGGTCGGCGGCCCAGCGGCGCTGGGCATCGTGGGTCTGGGGCAGGTTGCGTAGCAGGCCGAGGGCGTGCCAGGCGTCGTCCCAGGTGGGCTTGAGGTAGTTGTGGAGGAGGGTGTGCATTCGGTCGGTGAGCCGGATCATCGCGGCGGCGTTGCCCTCTTTGGCGGCGTTGTCGTAGGCCGTCAGCAGGGGGTCGAGTTCGAGGCTGTCGAAGGCGGGGTCGGTGGCCGGGCCGGCGGGCCGGTGCAGTTGGCCGTCGGGGCCGGGGACTTGGGGGTTTTCGGCATCGAGGGCGGCGCGCAGGCCTGTGGTGCCGGGGGGAGGGTCGATCCAGGCGAGGAGTGCGGCAAGGTGCTCGTCCTCCAGGCTGCTCTGGCCGGTGATCCAGCGGGTGGCCAGCAGGTCGGTCAGGGCCAGCAGGAGGGCGGAGCCGGGGTGTTCGGCGTGGTCGGCGAAGAAGGTGAGCCACTGGCCGAGGCGGCCGACGCTGCGGGCCGGGTCGCTGCCCTCGTGCGGCTCGGTAAAGCGCAGGGCACGGCCCAGCCGCCCGACGTAGGGAAGGGACCTGCGGTTGGCGACCAGGAGTTGGGGGGCATGGGTGTGACGCTCGCGGCCAGGCTTCTTGCCTCTCGCGGGCAGGTGTTCGGTGTTCTGGAAGCCTTCGATGTAGGTGAGGATGTGGCCGGCCAGTTCTTCCAGGAACGCGGTGGGCCGCCCATGAGGCGGTGCGACCAGGAGCTGGGGGCGGCCCGGTTCGTCGCCGAACATGACGGCCAGCAAGGTCGCTTCGGTACCGGAGCGGTTGAGCGGCAGGAAGATCAGTGGCTGCTCGGCAAGGTGGAAGTGGCCGACCATGCTGGCGTCCTGCACTGTTTCGGTCTCGGCTGCCTCAAGGCGCAGCAGGGTGGACAGTCGGCTCATGCGGACTCCCGCAGTTGAGTGCGGACGGCGTGGGCGTGCCGGAGGGCGGCGGCCAGGTCGGCCTGGTCGGCGGCGGGGGTGCGGGTGCCGTCGGCGAGGCGCAGGGCGGTTCCGATGTGGTCGATGCCGCCGAGGTCGTCGCTGATGTCGCTGCCCAGGACGTCGATCGATCCGTCGTCGCGGGCTTCGCCTCGGCAGACGTAGGCCAAGTCGCAGAAATGACGGCAGGCCGGGGTGTAGCGGGTGGTGGTGGCTTGCAGGGCGGCGGTGAGTTCCTTGGGGTCGCGGGTGGGCCGCTTGTCCTGGTCGAGGGCGAGGTCGAAGGTGGTGCGGGCCGGCAGTGCGTCGAGGAGCGGTTCGACGCGGGTGAGCCGGTTGAGTTGCCGGGTGAGGGCGGCGATCTTCTTGCGGGCATCGACCACGCTGGCGGTGGGGCGGCGGGTGAAGTTGCGGGGCGTGACGAGGATGACGTCGTGGGAGACTCTGTCGCCGTCGATGCCTTCTTTTGCGAGGAGTTCGCGCAAGGCGAGGACGTAGGCGGCGGCCTGGGTGACGGCGGCGGCCACTTTTGTCCCGCTCGCCTGCTGGTCGACGACGGCGAAGGACTTGATCTCGATGATGTGGAAGACGCCGTCGATCTGGAAGGCGACGACGTCGGGTTCGAGGTAGACCGGGTGGCCGGCGAGGGTCAGCTGCAGGATGGGGTGGTCCAGCAGTGTGCGGGCGGGGCTCGTGGAACGAAGTGCTTCCAGGACGGCATTGCGGGTGTGGATGTAGCGCACCTGGGGGGTGGCGTCCTGGGTGCCGACCACCGCGAGGTCGGTGTGGGCGGCTTCGGGCAGCGGCAGATCCAGGACGTCACGCAGCAGGCGCAGCAGTTCGGCGCAGCCATCGGCCTTGACCTGCTGTTCGAAGGTGGCTCCGCTCCTGAGAGCAAGCGAGGACTTGGCGAGCGGGCGGGGTTTGCCCAGATGGACGGCGATGGCGTCCTTGTCGATACCGGCAGCGTCGAGCAGGGCCCGGCGGTTGCAGCCGGGGTTGGCGGTCAGGGCCGCGAGAGTGCGGGCGTCGTGCCCTTTGGCGGGGGCGGGGCCGCGCAGCGCGGCGAGCCGGTCGTTGAGCTGACTCACAGATCTTCCTTGGCGGGACAGGGCGCAGGCGGTCAGGGGACGGAGCGCAGGCGGCGGGCGGACTGGAAGGACCCTCCGAACAGCAGTGCCGCGGCGTCGAGTTGGCTGCGGGCACGGGCGGCAGCCTGGGTGCGGGTGGTGGTGTCGCTGGCAGTGTGGAGGGTGAGTTCGTCCTCGGCGGCACGGCGCAGCAGGGCCAGGTCGAAGGGGGCTCCGGCCGGGCCAGGGTGCGGCACGGGGGGCTGGGCACCGGGGATGTTCTGGGCGTAGCGCACGAGGAGTTGGCGGACGGGCAGCGGCAGGGTGGCCATGTCGAGGCGTTCGGCGGCATCCGCGATGTTCAGGGCACTGGTGAGGAAGTGGACGCGGGCACTGAGCGGGCCGACGATCCGCTGTTCCAAAGACCAGGTGCTGACGGTGAGCAGGCCGCGCGCGGGTGAGAGCAGGTCGGAGGTGAGCGCCGGGCACAGATAGTAGGGGCGGGCACCGGGGGCGCTGCGGTAGGAGCGTTCTTCGTCACGGCGCAGGCTGGTCAGCCGGGAGGGGGCCAGTCCGCCGGCGAAGAAGGCTTCATGGACGGTGCTGATGAGCTTGGGGGCGGCCGGCACGGCGAGCAGGGTCAGGACTTGGTGGACCTGTTCGCGTGCGGGCAGCAGGGTTTGCGGCTCCGCAGGGGCGGCCTGCAGCGCCGGAGCGCTGTTCTCGCCGCTGTCGGGAGCGTTGCTCTCCTCGCCCTCTTCGGCCTGCGCGAAGAGGGCGTCCCAGGCGCGCTGGGTGCGCCGCAGTTCGTCGCGGAGCTGTTTGACCTGGTCGCTGTCACGGGCCAGTTGGGCGCGCCGCATGGCTTGCTGCAGCTGATGCATGCGTTGTTCGAGTGCGTCCAGATGCTCGTGCATGGCCACCACTCTACCGCATTCCACGGTTTTCCAGTTTTCTCCTGTGATTACTGCTGTAGAGTCGTCGGCACTTCGCCAACTGCCGCTGCGCAGTGGGCATCGGGCAGTCCTGCCGTCACCGAGGAGAGCCGTTCATGAAAGCCCTGCACACATCCGACTGGCATCTGGGCCGTACCCTGGGGCGCCGCTCCCGGGACGAGGAGTTCGACGCCGTCCTGGCCGAGATCACCGCCATAGCGGAGTCCGTGCAGCCGGATCTGATCGTGCACAGCGGCGACCTGTTCGACACCTACCGGCCCGCACACAAGGACATCCTGCGCGCGATGCGCTGCCTCGAAAGCCTCGCGCGCATCGCGCCCACCGTGGTGCTGGGCGGCAACCACGACTCCCCCGACCTGTTCAACCTGCTGGGCTACGTGTGCACGCTGCGGCCGGAAGCCGAGCAGGGCCGCCTGCACTTCGTACACAGCCGGGGCGACACGGAACCGGGCACCGTGCTCGACTTCGACAGCCGAGACGGACACGAGCGCATCCGTCTGGCCGCCCTGCCGTATGTGCACCCCAACCGCTATCTGCATCTGTTCCCCGGCTTCGGGACCACCGCAGGCGCCTATGCGGCCGGTCTGCGAGAACTGCAGGAGCAGCTGTTCACCCGGCTCAGCGACGGCTACGACCCCGGCCGCGACGTGCTGCTGTTCACCGCCCACCAGTACGTGGCCGGCGCCAAGCCCGCGAACAGTGAGCGGATGTGGGAGGTACGCGAGCCCTACGCCACGGCCGCCGACGCACTGCCGCAGGTCGCCTACTGCGCGCTGGGGCACATCCACAAACCCCAGTCCGTCGGCATCGGGCGGCGCTTGGCCGGCTACGCCGGCAGCCCCCTGCAGATGGATTTCGGCGAGAGCGAGGAGACCAAGAGCGTCACCGTCATCGAGGCGAGCCCCGGCCGGCGCACTCTCATCACTCCGCACACGCTGCACTCCGGACGGCGCCTGGCCCACTTCCGCGGCACCCTCGAGGAACTCAGCGCCGCAGCAGCCCAGTACACCGGCGTCTACCTCAAAGTGCTCGTCCACACCGACGAGCCGATCCCCCGGCTCGGGGAGCGGGTCGCCGAACTCGTGCCGGACGCCATCCTGGTGGACGTCGATGAAGAATGCGCGGCCACCCGGGCCACAGTTTTGACCGGCGCCGACGCGGCCGACGACAGCCAGCTCGACGTCACCGCCGCATTCAGCGCCTATCTCGCCTATGCCGGCACCCGCGGGCAGAACGCCGACGAAGTCGTGGCCGCCTTCGCCGACCTGCTGAACACCCCCGACACCGAGCTGCCCCACTCCCCCGCCGAGCACCTGCTCGCCCAAGCCATCGCCACCTCCTGGACCAGCACCGCACACAGCGGAACGGAGAGGACCCCATGAAGATCATCCGCCTGAGCTTCTCGGGGGTCCGCAGCTACCCCAGCACCTGCGAGATCGACTTCACCGGCAAGACTCTCGTGGGCATCCTCGGCGACACCGGCGCGGGCAAGACCAGCATCCTGGAAGCCATCACCGTCGCCCTGTACGGCAGATGCTCCTTCACCGACCAGACGGCCCAGCTGCGCTCCGACGACTGCCAGGCCATGAGCGTCGACCTCGTGTTCCGTGTGGACGGCCGTGAATGGCGGGCACACCGCGTCTTCCACGCCACCCGAGGAACCCAGGCACGGCTGACGGACCCGGACGGCAAGCACACCGACGGCGCACGCGCTGTCGACGCAGCCGTCCGCGACCTCCTGGGAATCGACTACATCACCTTCAAATCCTCCGTCCTGGTCCCTCAAGGACGCTTCGGCGACCTGCTCAACGCACGTGACGCTCAGCGTGCCGCCATCCTGAAGTCCCTCTTCGGCGTCGACGAGCTGCAGCGGGTACGCCAGCTCGCCGACGGAGCCGTCGGCCGGATCAAGGACCTCATCAGCCAGGCACGGCAGGAAGACGCCCGGCTGCTCACCGACCCGGGCACTCAGGCCCAGGCGGACCGGGAGCGGCACGAACGAGCCTCTCTCGGCGCCGCAGACCTCAACGACCGGCTGGCCGAACTGCGCCGGCTGCAGACCGAGGCCGCACAGACGTCGCAGCACGCCCGCCTCAGCGGGAAGGCCACTGCCGAACTCACCGAGCGGCGCGTGACCGACTACGGCCGCACCACGGCCGCTGTCCGGCAGGCCCAGGACGAGCTGCAGCAGTTGCAGGAGGCCAACGCCGCAGCCGAAGCCGCCGTCCAGGGCGGCCTCACGGCTGTCGCTGCCGAGCGGGAGACGGCCGTCGCAGCGGGCCTGGCGTCCGACACCCTGGCGGCAGCCGCCCAGGTCCTCGCGGACATGCCCGGCAGGCTCAGCGCCCTCGCGGAAGGACAAGCGGCACACGCCCAGTTCCTGGCCGAGCTCACGACCGAGGAAGAAGCCCTGGCCCGGCGCGCTGACGAACTGGAGAACGCCGAGAAACACATCGTCGAGCTGCGTGGACAGGCGCAGGACACCGACGAGGATGCTGCTGCCGCCGACGAGGGGCTGCAGGCGCTGACGACTGCCGTCCGGCACGCCGGCGAAGCGGCCAGCCTACTGGCCCAGCAGCGCGCCCACCGCACCACCACCAACGGCAAGCTCAGCACCCTCATGCAGGCTCCTCCCCACAGCGACCCGGAAAAGGCGCGGACCACGCTGGCCGAGGCTCAGGGCGTGCTGGACGGCATCCGGCGCCGGGAGGCCGCACACACAGCGGGCGATGGGCTGAGCCCTGGGGACGACTGCTCCGTCTGCGCCCGGCCGCTGCCCGAGGGCTACCAGCCGCCGCAGCCGCAGGACGGCAAAGCTCTCGCCCAGGCCGCGGCCGCGGTGAAGAAGGCCTCCGCCGCGCTGAGCAGCGCCGAGCAGGAACACGCCCGCCACACGCACGAGGTTGAGGGGCTTCAGCGGGCCCTGCAGGAACACGAGCAGCAGGTCGAGGAAGCCGCTGCTCAGTTCGGAGCGTCCCTTCCGGCGGTGCGTGAGCAGGCGCTGGAACTCGCTTCGCGCACGGAGCACCCCCAACCGGCGGTGTTCGCCAAGGAGTTGGAAACCACGGTCGCGGCAGCCCTTGCCCGCATGGCCGACGGCACACAACCGACTGCCGTCGAACGGGAGGTCCTGACGGCTAACCTCCTGCAGGTCGCCCGCAGTCGCGTCGTTCAGCTGCAGGAAGCGGCCGACGCCAGCAGGAGTGAGCTGTCCCGGGCACAAGCCCAGCTGGGCGCGGAGCGCACCTCGCTGGAAAATGCCACACAGGCCTCAGGCAAGGCCCGCGAACAGGCGGGAAAGCGGACCGAGCACCTGAAGAACGAGCAACGCAGCCTGCTGGCAAGCCTGTCCGCAGTGCCCGAACCGGTACAGGTCGCGCTGCCCCGGCCTCCGCAGCTCCCCACGGCCGACCACTTGGCAGCTGTGGCCGAGGCGGTGCGGCACGAACAAAGCCGCCAGCAGGAACTGGCCGAACGGCAGGAACAGCTGCGTACACGCGTGCAGGAACTGCTTGCCGAGCGGAGCGAACTGGCCGGACGCCAACAGCGCGAGGTCGCTGGCCCCCTGCACCGGCTCGAAGTACGGCTGCAGCGCTGGGCGGACAGCGCCGGCAGCGCTGCAGCGCTGGTCGAGGAGTCCGAACGCCCCGTACTGCCTTCCCCGGCCGCGGCGAGCGACCCTGCCGCCGCGGAGGAGTACGCCACAGCCCTGGAAACCGCCAGTACCCTGCTGCTGGCGGCGCTGGACGGACACGACACCGCGGCGCGCGCGGCCATGGCGGAGCTGACCACGCGGCTTTCCGCGCATGCCCAAGAGGTGGCGGCCGCCTACCCCGGCACCGCGATGCTCGAGCTGCCCGGTGAGACGGATCCGCTGGACCCCACCCTCCTGGACGGTCTGAGCAGCCAGGCCGGCACCCTGCGCAGCGAAGCCGAGCACGCCCTCAGTGACGCGGAGAAGGCTGAGTCCCAGATTCCCCACAAGGAACGACTTGCAGATGCGCTGGCCGCAGGCGAACGCCAGCTGGCTGCCTGGCAGGCGGTGAGCACCCATATGACGGACGGAAAGTTCCTCGGCCACCTCACCGACCTGCGCACCCGTGCTCTGCTCGCGCACGGCAGTGAGTTGCTGCAGCAGCTCTCCGGCGGACGGCTGGGTTTCGCCGACGACTTCGACATCGTCAGCCTCACCAGCCATACCCGCCGCAGCTCCCGTACCCTCTCCGGCGGGGAAACCTTCCAGGCATCGCTCGCCCTCTCCCTCGCGCTGATGGAGATGCACGGCCGAAGCGGCACCCGCATGGAAAGCCTCTTCCTCGACGAAGGCTTCGGCACCCTGGACAGCGCTTCCCTCGACAGCGCCCTGCAGGTCCTGCGTACGCACGTCGGCACCGACACACTGCTGGCCGTCATCAGCCACCTGCGTCCGGTCGCCGAGACGGTGCACGACGTGCTGTGGGTCGAAAAGGACCACCGCGGCTCCCAGGCACGCTGGCTGAGTGCGCCCGAACGCGACAGCCTCGTCCGTGACGACCTGCACAACCTCGCAGAACTGGCATGACCTCGCGGACGGGCTCTGCTCCTGTTCAGAATGCCCAGCGAGTCTGGCCGCCCGCCGCACTACTAAGGGTCCGTCTTCAAACGGATCTTGCCCAGGGCAGGATGACGCGAGACTGCTGCTTCGTAGGAGGTGGCGGTCTTGTCGTATCGGGTGGCGATTCCACGGAAGCCCTTGAGACGGTTGAAGCAGCGTTCAACGACGTTGCGTTGACGGTAGATCTGCCAGTCGGATGCAGGGGACCAGCCGCCGCGGCGGCCGCAGTTGTGCTGGTGCCGTCGCTGGTCGGTCTTCTACGCCTGGGACGGTGAAGTCGCGCTTGCCTCGAGTGGTTCAGCCGTGGGCGCTGTGGGGATGATCTTGGATCCAGGACAGGCCGCCGAGGTCCAGTCGCTGGCGGGTGCGGGTGACGGCCACGTAGGCGAGGCGGGCCTCGGCGTCGTCGATGGGCTCTGGCCGTGCTTGGGGGCTTGTGCCGTCGTTGGCGTTGTCGGGGCGGGCGAAGTCGTCTGCGATCAGCACGCGGGGCCATTCGCGCCCCTTGGCCTTGTGGGCGGTGGAGACGGTGACCTGGGCCTGCGGCTCGGTGGTGAGGTGGGCGACGGCGGCGAGGATGGCGTCGGTGCCGTGGGCGTCGACGAGGTTGACCAGGGGCTGCAGGTCGCGTCCGGCTGGATCGTGGGAGGCGTAGTCCTGCAGATCGCCCCAGGAGGGGAAGAGGATCAGTTCGGGGTGGTGGGTGCGGCGGCCTTTCTTCAGGTCACTGGCGGCTTGGGCCAGGGTGCGCAGGCTGTCTCCTCCTCCGGCCAGGGCGACTCGGTATCCGGCGGCCATGAGGGCCATGACCTGGGCCATGGCGCCGACGTTGGTGCGGCACAGCACTGCGTCCGGGCTGGTGACGGGGCCGAGTTCGGTGGGCACGGTGGGGGTGCCGGTGAGGCGGATGGGGGCGTCGGCCAGGTGCAGCCAGCGGTTGGCTTCCTCCGCGAGGTCGGGGCCGAAGCGGAAGGACTGCGAGAGGGTCAGCTGGGTGCCGTCGAAGCCGGTCATGACGTCTTTGGCGCCGCGCCAGTGGTAGATGGCCTGTGCGGAGTCGCCGACCATGACCAGCTGGGCGTGGTCGCGCTGGTTGAGGAAGATCTGTTCGACGGCGGGGTTGGTGTCCTGGGCCTCGTCCAGCAGGAGGAAGTCGGCGTCGATGCGGGGCTGGGTGAGGGCCCAGATTTTCAGGTAGTGGTCGTGGTCGAAGCGGACTGCTCCGTCGTCGGGATGCTGCAGGTCGGCCCAGGCCTTGCGGGCGAACGGCAGGAGGTGGGTGGCCAGTTCGGTATGCAGGTCTGTGTTCTCCAGGCCGCGCAGGTGGGGTACATGGTGGCGGGTGATGGCCGGGTCGGCGCTGTGGCAGAAGCGGGTCACGGTGTTCATCAGGGCGTTGGACAGGGCCCGTTGGGAGACTTCGCGGTCGCCGATGCGGATGGCTTTGGTGACGCCGAGGGCTTGTCCGGTCTGCCAGGCCGGGCGGCGGGGTGCGTTCAGGCGGCGGGTGTAGTGGTGGCCGACGGCGGCGTAGGCGAGGGCGTGGGCGGTTTTGCACTGGACGGTGTGCGGGAAGCGTGCGCGTGCGTCCTGGGCGATGGCCCGGTTGTAGGCGAGGTAGCGGCCGCGGCGTGTGGTGGCGTGGGCGAGGAGGGCGAGGGTGGTGGTCTTTCCGGTGCCGGCGCCGGCTTGCAGGGCGAGGTGGTCGCCGGCGTGGAAGGCGTCGGCTGCGGCCGTTTGTTCGTCGGTCGGCTTCATGGTGTGGGGCTTTCGGGGAGGTGGGTCAGAGCGTGTCCGACGGCGGACAGCAGGTGGGCGGGGTTGGCGTCGGCCAGCAGCTGGCGTACCGCGCGGCAGAGTCGTTCGGTCTCCTGGTCGGCGTACGCGGCCAGGGCCCGGTGCAGGGCCAGTTCCACAAAGTGCTCAGGGGGTTGAGCGGCGCGGCGTGCTGCGTCCGTCAGGGCAGCGTGGGCGGTGGGCGGGAGGTCGACGTTGAGCAGGATCCTGTTGTCTGCGTCCGGGTAGTGCGTGGTGATCACGTCGATGGGCAGTCGGGATGCGATGTGGCGGCGCAGCCGGCGTACGGCCTGGTGGGCGTTCTTGGCGTGTATGAGGGCCATGACGCGGATGGCGTCGTGATTGGCGGCGAGCGGCAGGCCGCGGGCGGCGCGGTGCAGGGTTGCTGGGGGGCGGGTCAGAGTGATCTCCAGGGCGTGGTGCGGCATCGTCATCCCCTCTCCTGCTGGAGTGCCGGCGGGTGCGGAGTGCGGGTGCGGATGTGGGCGGCGTGCAGGCGGGGGTGGAAGGTCTGCCAGTCGGTCAGGGTGAGATCGGGGGCGCTGCTGGCGACGTGCGCTGGGCAGTGCTGGGCGCTCCAGCGCAGTTGTTCGGTGTAGGGCAGGTGGCCCAGGTCGTAGACGGCCATCAGGGTGTCGGGCAGGGCGAGTTGGCCGCGGCAGGGGCCCGGGGGCAGCAGTGTCCAGCGTCCGGCGGGATTGCCGGGGGTCAGGACGGGCCGGGGGCAGCGACGACGGTGGCGGGTCTGGGCCACGTCAGCGGATGGCGTCGAGCGGGCCGGGGGCGAGGTAGCGGATCAGCAGGATCTGCACGACCGGGC
>NZ_JARGEE010000292.1:0-11634 GCF_033794485.1 Streptomyces sp. MB09-02B | reverse complement strand
GAGGGGGTGCGTGTGCGCCGGGCGTCCGGGGGGTGCGGGTTCGTCGGCGACCGCGGGCCCGGTGGGGCTGGTCGCGCAGTTCCCCGCGCCCCTGAAAAGCAGGGGCTGCGCCCCATGCTTTTCACCCTGCGGCACCGCCGCCTTCCAGGCCCGCAGGGCCTGGTCTTTTGGGGGCGCGGGGAACTGCGCGAGAAGCCCCACCGGACCCGCACCCGACAACGCCCCCGCACCGACTACGACCCCACCCGCTCAGCCGAGCGCAGCTCGAATCGCGTCGTCGATCTCCGGGTACCTGAACGTGAAGCCCGACTCCAGCAACCGTGTCGGAACCGCCCGCGTGCTGCCCAGCACATCACCGGCGACGCCCCCGAGAGCGAGCCGCAGCGCGGGCGCGGGCACCGTGAACAGGGTGGGCCGGTGCAGCACGCGCCCCATCGCCGCCGTGATCTCACGGTTGGTGCGCGGGGTCGGCGCCGTCAGGTTGAACGGCCCGGACAGCGACGGCGTGAAGAGCAGGTGCCGCAGAGCCGCGACCTCGTCGTGCAGGGAGATGAAGCTCCAGTACTGGCGGCCGTTCCCCATCCGCCCGCCCAACCCCGCCTTGAACAGCGGGAACAGCGGACCCCAGGCACCCCCGCCCCGGGCCACCACCAGCCCCGTACGGGCGAACGCCGTACGGATCCCGGCCTCCCGCGCGGCCCCGGCCGCCCCCTCCCACTCCACGCACAACGTGGACAGGAACTCCGACCCCGGCTCCGCCGACTCGTCCACCACCCGGTCGCCGGTGTAGCCGTAGAACCCGATCGCGCTGCCGTTGACGAACACGCTCGGCGGGGTGTCGAGCGCGGCGGTGGCCTCGGCGAGCGTCCGCGTGCCGCGCACCCGGCTCTCGCGGATCGTCGCCTTGTACGCGTCCGTCCAGCGGCGGGACGCGACCCCCGCGCCGGCGAGGTTGACGACGGCCGCGCAGCCCGCGAGCCCCGCCACGTCGACCCGTCCCGCGTCCGGGTCCCAGCGCACCTCGCCCCGGGCCCGGGGCTCCCGTCGCACGAGCCGGAGCACCTCGTGGCCGTCCGCGGTGAGGGAACGGGCCAGCGCCGCACCGATCAGGCCGGACGCACCGGCGATCGCGATACGGGAACCGGACGGGACGGGCGATTCATGGGCCATGGCCACCATCCTGCCCGGCGGAGGGCGCGCGGGGTCCCGGGGCACGGGATACCAGCCAGAACACACCGCCCGACCGCCGTGCCGCCGCCGTACAGTGGCCGCCATGCCCGTTCCGCACATACGCCTCGCGACCCCGGACGACGAGGACGCACTCGGCCGCCTCGACCGCGAGACCTGGTCCACCCTGCACTCCGTCCAGGAACGCCCCACACAGCCGCACGAGCCGTTCTTCAACGAGCGTTACGGCCCCCACGACCACCTGGTGGCCGAGCTCGACGGCAGAGTCGTCGGGTACATCCGCCTCGCCCTGCCTTCCGCACTCGCCTGTCACGCCCACGTCCGCCAGATCCAGGGTCTCGCCGTCGCGGACGAGGCACGCGGCTCGGGTGTCGCCCGTGCCCTGCTGCGCGCCGCGCAGGACGAGTGCCGGCGGCGCGGCGCCCGCCGGCTCACCCTGCGGGTCCTCGGCCACAACACCCCGGCCAGGAAGCTCTACGAGGCCGAGGGCTTCGCCGTGGAGGGCGTCCTGCCGGAGGAGTTCCTGATCGACGGGGCCTACGTGGACGACGTGCTGATGGGCCGTCGGCTCTGAGCAGCCCCGATCAGAGGTGACCGCAGGCACCGGATCCCGGCGGTCTCGACCCGCTCACGAGGTCACGAGGTCGCCCGTGTCCACCGGTGCCGTCGCGTTCGCGGCGCGCTCCGCGTCGGGGGCGACCTCGTCCACGGTGAGGACGTACCCCGTTTCCGCGTCCGAGGTGGAGCGGGCGAAGACGACGCCGAAGACCCGGCCGTCGGTGGTCAGGAGGGGGCCGCCGGAGTTGCCGGGGCGGACGGTGGAGCGGATGGAGTAGATGTCGCGGGTCACCGAGTCGGTGTTGTAGATGTTCCGGCCGGTCGCGTCGATACGGCTGGCGACCGTGGCCGCCTGGAGGTCCAGGCCCCCGTCCTCCGGATAACCGGCCACCACCGCCGCGTCACCGCGCCCGGCGCTGTCGTCGAAGCGCAGCAGCGGGGCCTCCAGACCCGGGACGTACAGGACCGCCACGTCCTTGTCCGAATCGAACAGCACGACCTTCGCCTCGTACGCCTTCCCCACGCCCCCCACCCGCACGGTCGGCTCGTCGATGCCGGCCACCACGTGGGCGTTGGTCATCACATGCTCGGTGGCGTACGCGAAGCCGCTGCCCTCACGGCCCTGGGTGCCCGCGACGCCCTCGATCTTCACCGTGCTGCGCTTGGCGGCGGCGGTCGCGGCCGCGGTGACGCTGTCGCCGGACGGTTTGGCGACCTCGGCCGTCGCCTCGTTCTCGAAGGGGTTGAAGACCTGGGGGAAGCCCGCCTCGGTGAGCGCCGAGGTGGCGTCGGAGAACCAGGCCGGGGTGGTCTCCGGCATGGTGTCCTGCACGGCGCCGAGCAGCGCGGAGTTACGGATCGAGTTGGTCACCACCGCCGACGAGGAGGCCCCGAGGACGCTCGCGGCCACCCAGGCCACGATCAGCACGGCCACCGTGTTGGCCGCGGCCCCGCCGATGCCGTCGGCCACGCGCAGGGGACTGCGGTCGATCTCCCGGCGCAGCCGCAGCGCCAGCCGGCCCGCCAGCTCGTGCCCGATGACGCCCGGCACCAGGACCGTCAGCACCGCCGTGACCGTCGCCGCCGGGGTGCCCGCCTCCACCAACTCCATCATCCAGGGCAGCACCCAGACGCCTATCGCCGCGCCGCCCACGAAACCGGCGAGGGACACACATCCCGCGACCAGGCCGCGACGGTAACCGGACGCCGCGTAGGCCAGGATCACCAGCATCAGCAGGATGTCGAGCACGTCCACTCCGACCGCCTCTCTCTAGGGACCCTGTAGTACGCGTGGCACGGGTGCAGTGATCAGCTCCGCACGCACGGCGCCCCGGCGGCCCGCCCGAACCGGCCATCGGCACGCCGTCTCCGCCCCGAATCGTAAAAACGTCCCGGACCACGGCGTTGGTTCCTTCCGCTTCGCCCGGGTGGCCCACTCCACATCGCGGCCGGCGGGCATCCGGGTGACTCTGGGGCCATGCGTGTGTTCCGGATGTCGCGGGGGGCGCGAATACGGCGGCTGCTCCGCGTGTGGCGCCGCCGCACAAGGACCCCGCGCGCCCCGGACCCGGCCCGGCAGCGGCCGCGCCGGTCCCACGGCAGCACGCGTCCGGCCCGGGAGCGTATGCGCCGGGTGCGGGAGCGTGCGCGCCTGGCCCGGGAACGCGTGGACCTGCCCCGGCCCGTCCTCCTGCTACTGGCCTGTCTGCCGGGACTCGCGGCCGTGCTCGCCCTGGTGCTGTTCGCGATCGGCGCGGACCGTACGGCCGAGCGCGCCGACGGGAGCGCCGAAACCCGGCCCGCGCGGCCGCACCAGGCGCCCCGGCCCGCCATCGTGCCCAGGTCCCGCTGGCTGGAGAAGGACGCGCCGCCCCAGCCGCCCGCTCGCTACGACGACGAGGTCGCCGCCGTCTTCATCCACCACACGGACTCCCCGAACGGCTACGACTGCGCGGACGCGCCCCGCATCATCCGCGGCCTCTACACCGGGCAGACCGACGCCAAGCACTGGGACGACATCGGCTACAACTTCCTCGTCGACCGCTGCGGCACCATCTACGAGGGCCGCGCGGGCGGCGTCGACCGGGCAGTCACCGGCGCCCACACCCAGGGCTTCAACCACCGCACCACCGGGATCGCCGCGCTCGGCACCTTCACCGCGGGCGTCCCCGTCCCGCAGGCCATGACCGACGCGATCGCCGCGCTCGCCGCCTGGAAACTGGGGCTCACCGACAGCGACCCCCGGGGCAGCGTCCGACTCACCTCCAGCAACAGCCTCAGCCGCTACGCCGCCGGCACCACCGTCCTGCTGCCCACCCTCGCGGGCCACAGCGACGGCTACATGACCAGCTGCCCCGGCGCGGCCCTCGCCGAGCGCCTGCCCGCGATCCGGGAACTGGCGGCCCACCTCCAGGGCCGGACCTAGGCGGCACATCTCATGATGTTCACAGACAGCGCGCCGTCACCTCACAGAGTTCTCCAAGATCCGCGCCCTACCTTCGTGGTCGTCACGCCGACCGGAGGTGGGGAAAATGATCAGCAGTCGTACGAAGCGCGCGTCCCGCGACCCGAAGAAGTCCTGGTCCTCGGCGCTGCGGAGCCCGTGGACGGTGGCCTGCGCGACCGCAGTCGTCGTGCTCGGCCCGTCCGCCGTCACCGCGTCCGCGCTGGAGCGCGCCAACTCGGCGCCCCTGCACGGAGCCTCGGCCCCTGAACACCAGGCCCCGGGCAAGGAACGACGCCACCACGGCGGGCCGTACACCACCGAGCCGTACGCGTACCTGCCCCGCACGACGAACCGCGGACTGCGCGTCTGACCCCGACGGTCCCCGGTCGGCCCAGGCCCGGAATCGCTAGGCCCGGAACCGCTCCCAGAGCTTCGGGCAGCGTTCCGCGAGCGCGGAGTCGTCCTCGAAGTCGAGCGGGGTGCCCTCGGGTTCGCCGGGCGGGGGCGGGATGCCGAGGTCCGGGGCGACCACCCCGGTGAGCTGCTCGTACGCCTCGTCCGCGGCGTATCCCAGCTCCTCGGCGTCCCCGTCGATCTCCTCGTCGAAGTCGTCCAGCAGATCGGCGAGCGCGTCGGGGTCGTGCACCGCGCCCTCGAAGACCTCCCGGCCCTGGCCGATCAGCCAGCACCGGAAGTAGTCGAACGCGTCGTCACTGGCACCGCCCAACAGCACCGTGGCGGCGCCCCAAAGGTCCCAGGTGTACGCGCGGTTGTAACGCGACTCGAAGTGGCGGGCGAAGTCCAGTACCGCCTCCGGGTCCAGTCGGCCGAGCCGTTCCACGAGCAGGTCGGCCTGGTCCTCCGGATCGCCCTCGGCGTCCTCGCGGGCCGTGTCCACCAACTCCCAGAACTCCGTCTCGTCCATCACTGGTCCAGCATCGGGCCTGGACGGGTGGGGCGCACGTCAAGAACGACCCATTCTTGTCTCATGGAGCCTCGTACAGCTCCGCCAGCCGGCGCGCGTCGTCCGCGAAGCGCTTCCGCAGCCCGGCGGGAGCCAGCACCTCGGCCTCCGCTCCCAACGCGATGAGCTGGGTGTACGCCACGTCCTCCGACTCCACGCGGAGGGCGACGGTCACCCGGCCGTGCTCGTCCGGGGTGTCGGCCACGGCACTCAACGCGTCCCGGGCCGACACGGGGTCCACGACGTACGGCAGTCTCCGCACCCCCTCCGCCGACAGCCGCACGACGACCTCGGCGCGCAGGATCGATCGGGCGAATCGTTCCGCCTGCTCGTCCCAGTAGGACGGCAGATCGAACTCCTCGTCCCGGGTGAAGCGGTCGTCGCCGGTGTCGACGGTGGTGAAGCGATCGATGCGGTAGGTACGGAAGACCCCCGAACCCGACCGCGCGCCGGAGCCGGCACCGGACGGGGCGTCCGCGTCGGGGACCCGGGCGCACAGGTACCAGACGCCGGCCTTGAGCACGAGACCGTACGGTTCCAGGGCGCGCTCGACCTCGGTGGATCCCTTGCGGTACCGCGCGACGATCCGGCGGTCGTCCCAGACCGCGTCCGCCACGACGGGCAGCAGCTCGGGCGTCTTCGGCTCCTTGAACCAGCTCGGCGCGTCGAGGTGGAACCGCTGGGAGGCCGTACGGGAGGCGTCGCGGAGGGAGGGGAGGAGGGCGGCGGACACCTTGAGCCGGGCGGCGGAGGCGGCGTCCTCCAACCCCATCTCCCGCAGCGCGCCCGGCACACCGCTGAGGAACAACGCCTCGGCCTCGGTGCGGGCCAGCCCCGTCAGCCGCGTCCGGTACCCGCCGATCAGCCGGTACCCGCCGGCCCGGCCGCGGTCGGCGTAGACCGGTACCCCCGCCTCCGACAGCGCCTGGGCGTCCCTCGTCACGGTCCGCTCCGACACCTCCAGCTCCCGCGCGAGTGCGGCGGCGGTCATGGAGGGCCGGGACTGAAGCAACAACACCATCTTGATCAGCCGGGCAGCACGCATGGGTGCCATGATGCCGGGCCGGGGTGACAAAAGGGGGTGGGTTGTCGGGTGCGTTCTTCGGGTGCGGGTCCGGTGGGGCTTCTCGCGCAGTTCCCCGCGCCCCTGAAGGTGCCTTCGGCCCTTCGACGAAAAGCACGGGGCGCAGCCCCTGCTTTTCAGGGGCGCGGGGAACTGCGCGACCAGCCCCCACCGGACCCGCACCCGAAGACGAAACCCGCGCCCCCGAGCTAGGAGGCGCCCCCTACAGCCCGTACCGCTCCCGGGCCTCCTTGACGGCCGTCGCCTTGACCTCACCCCGACGCGCGAGCTGCGCCAGCGCCGCCACCACGATCGACTGCGCGTCGACCCCGAAGTGCCGCCGCGCGGCCTCACGGGTGTCGGAGAGCCCGAAGCCGTCCGCCCCGAGCGACGAGTAGTCCTGCTCCACCCACTGCGCGATCTGGTCGGGAACCTGCCGCATGTAGTCGGAGACGGCCAGCACCGGCCCCTCCGCCCCCTGCAGCGCCTGCCGCACGAACGGCACCCGCTCCTCACCCCGCAGCAGCGCCGCGTCCGCCTCCAGCGCGTCCCGCCGCAGCTCGCTCCAGGACGTCGCGGACCAGACGTCGGCCGCCACCCCCCACTCCTCCGCGAGCAGCTTCTGCGCCTGGAGGGCCCAGTGGATCGCCGTACCGGAACCGAGCAGCTGCACGCGCGGCGCGTTCGCCACCGGGGACAGCCCCGCCGACTCGGCCGTGTTGAAGCGGTACAGGCCCTTGACGATGCCCTCGTCCACGCCCGCCACGGCCGGCTTCGCGGGCTGCGGCAGCGGCTCGTTGTAGACGGTCAGGTAGTAGAAGACGTTCGGGTCCTCGTCCGGCGCGGCCTCGCCGTACATCCGGCGCAGACCGTCCTTGACGATCGTCGCGACCTCGTACGCGAACGCCGGGTCGTACGTCAGCGCCGCCGGGTTCGTCGCCGCGATCACCGGGGAGTGGCCGTCGGCGTGCTGCAGGCCCTCGCCCGTCAGGGTCGTACGGCCGGCCGTCGCACCGACGAGGAAGCCGCGGCCGAGCTGGTCGCCGAGCTGCCACATCTGGTCGGCGGTCCGCTGCCAGCCGAACATCGAGTAGAAGATGTAGAACGGGATCATCGCCTCGCCGTGCGTCGAGTACGACGTCGAAGCGGCGATGAAGTCGGCCATCGAACCGGCCTCGGTGATCCCCTCGTTGAGGATCTGCCCGTCCTTGGCCTCCTTGTAGTACATCAGCTGGTCACGGTCGACCGGCTCGTACGTCTGGCCCTTGGGGGAGTAGATCCCGAGGGACGGGAAGAGCGACTCCATACCGAAGGTGCGCGCCTCGTCGGGGACGATCGGCACCCAGCGCCGGCCGGTCTGCTTGTCGCGGACAAGGTCCTTGACCAGGCGGACGAAGGCCATGGTCGTCGCCACGTTCTGCGAGCCGGAGCCCTTGTCGAAGGCGGCGAAGGTCTTGTCCGCGGCGGCCGGGAGGGGCGCCAGGGCGTGCGTACGGCGGGCGGGGGCCGGGCCGCCGAGGGCCGCGCGGCGCTCCTGGAGGTAGCGGACCTCGGGGGAGTCTGCGCCCGGGTGGCCGTAGGGCACGACCCCGTCGACGAAGTCGCTGTCCTTGATGGGGAGTTCGAGCAGATCACGCATCTGCTTGAACTCGTCCGTCGACAGCTTCTTCATCTGGTGGTTGGCGTTCTTCGACGCGAAGCCCTCACCGAGGGTGAAGCCCTTGACGGTCTGCGCCAGGATCACGGTCGGCGCGCCCTTGAACTCGACGGCTGCCTTGTAGGCGGCGTACACCTTGCGGGCCTCGTGACCACCGCGCGAGAGGTGGAAGCACTCCAGGATCTTGTCGTCGCTCAGCAGCTTCGCCATCTCGACGAGCGCCGGGTCCTTGCCGAAGAAGTCCTGGCGGATGTAGGCGGCGTCGCGGGTCTGGTACGTCTGCACCTGCGCGTCCGGTACCTCGCGGAGGCGGCGGACGAGAGCGCCGGTCGTGTCCAGCTGGAACAGCTCGTCCCAGGCGGAGCCCCAGAGCGACTTGACGACGTTCCAGCCGGCGCCCCGGAACTGGGCCTCCAGCTCCTGCACGATCTTGAAGTTCGCGCGGACGGGGCCGTCGAGGCGCTGCAGGTTGCAGTTGATGACGAAGGTCAGGTTGTCGAGACCCTCGCGGCTCGCCAGCGCGAGTGCGGCCGTCGACTCCGGCTCGTCCATCTCGCCGTCGCCGAGGAACGCCCACACGTGGGAGTTCGAGACGTCCTTGACGCCGCGGCTGGTGAGATAGCGGTTGAAGCGCGCCTGGTAGATGGCGGAGAGGGGGCCGAGGCCCATGCTCACCGTCGGGAACTCCCACAGCCAGGGCAGCCGGCGCGGGTGCGGGTACGACGGGAGGCCGTCGCCGCCCGACTCGCGGCGGAAGTTGTCCAGGTGGGACTCGTTCAGCCGGCCGTCGAGGAAGGCGCGGGCGTAGATGCCGGGGGAGGCGTGGCCCTGGATGTAGAGCTGGTCGCCCGAGCCGTCGGCCTCCTTGCCCTTGAAGAAGTGGTTGAAGCCCGTCTCGTAGAGCCAGGCGGCGGAGGCGAAGGTGGCGATGTGGCCGCCGACGCCGTACTTGGAGCCACGGGTGACCATCGCGGCCGCGTTCCAGCGGTTCCACGCGGTGATACGGCGCTCCATCACCTCGTCACCGGGGATGCCCGGCTCGGCGGCGGTGGGGATGGTGTTGACGTAGTCCGTCTCGAGCAGCTTGGGCAGCGCGATGCCGTTGCCCTCCGCACGCTCCAGGGTGCGGCGCATCAGGTACGCCGCGCGGTGCGGCCCGGCCGCCTTGGTGACGGCGTCCAGCGAGGCCTGCCATTCGGCGGTCTCCTCCGGGTCGCGGTCGGGGAGCTGGTCGAGCGCGCTCGGCTGGATGGCGTTGGGGTCGGTCATTGCGCCGCCTTCCTCAGTCGAAGGGGGTTCCCTCATCGGTAAGGGTTCGGGGGTTGCCCTTGGTCTTTGGCAGGACAGGGCGAGGGCTTCGGTGGAAGCCCGTCGGCGACTGTAACCCGCTGATCGATGATCGATCAAAGGGTTGCGGGCAAAATATCTTGATCACGAGAAAGTCGGCACGGGGTGCCTCCGGTGGAGACACCGGGTGCCTTGGTGGTCCCGGGTTTGTGCAGGTGGGGCGGCGTTTGAGCGGGGGTTCGCTCAACAGCTCGGGGGTGCGGGCGCGTTGGCGGGTGCGGGTGCGTGGGGGTTGCTCGCGCAGTTCCCCGCGCCCCTAAAAGCTTCAGGCCCCTGCGGGCCTGGAAGACGACGACCCCGCGGGCCTGGAAGACGACGGCGCCGCAGGGGTGAAAAGCGCGGGGCGCAGCCCCTGCTTTTCAGGGGCGCGGGGAACTGCGCGACCAGCCGCCACCGACCCGCAGCCGCCCACGCACCCGAACCCCCGAGCTACTGGGCGCCCTTACACCGGCTTGTCGCGCCCTTACACCGGCTCGTCGTCCGTGTGCGGCGCACACCCCAGCACATGCGCCTTCACCAGGTCCGCGATCCGAGGGTCACGCCGACGGAACGCCGCCACCAACTCCTCGTGCTCCTCGGCGTACGACTGCTGAACCGTCCCCAGCCACCGGATCGACAGCGCCGTGAAGACCTCGATCCCCAGCCCCTCCCACGTGTGCAGCAGCACCGAGTTGCCCGCCGCCCGCACCAGCTCACGGTGGAACGCCACCGTGTGCCGCACCTGCGACGTACCGTCCGCGTTCCGGTCCGCCTCGTACAACGCCGCCACGTGCGGCTCCAGCGCCGAGCAGTCCTCCGCCAACCGCTCCGCCGCCAGCTCCGCCGCGATCGCCTCCAGGCCCGCCCGGACCGGGTAGCTCTCCTCCAGATCGGCCGCCGTCAGGTTCCGCACCCGCACGCCCTTGTTCGGCGCGGATTCGATCAACCGCAGCGACTCCAGCTCACGCAGAGCCTCCCGCACGGGCGTCTGGCTGACCTCCAGCTCCGTCGCGATCCGCCGCTCCACGATCCGCTCGCCCGGCTTCCACCGCCCGCTCACGATCCCCTCCACGATGTGCTCGCGGATCTGTTCGCGCAGCGAGTGGACGACGGGCGCGGTGGTCATGCGGGCTCCTTCGGCGGGGGACAGAGCCCCAAGGGCGTTGACCTCTAGACAATAAAGCCGTGGCCGTCCGGTGGAGAGGCGCACGGGGGTGCTTTCGCGCAGGTGAGACGAGACTTACACGCTCCCATGGGGGACCGGTTTGTAAAGACCCGTACCGGCCAGGCTCGGGGGCCTCGTCCCGAACCCGGCGCGAACACGGCGGTGCCCCGCCCGGAGAACTCCGGACGGGGCACCGCCGTCGTGCGTGTATCAGGGACTACAGACCGAGCTCGACCTCGAACTCGCCCGCCTCCAGGATCGCCTTGACGGCCGTCAGGTAACGGGCCGCGTCGGCGCCGTCCACCAGACGGTGGTCGTAGGAGAGGGTCAGGTACGTCATGTCGCGGACGCCGATGACCGTGCCCTCCTCGGTCTCGATGACCGCCGGGCGCTTGACCGTGGCACCGATGCCGAGGATCGCGACCTGGCCCGGCGGCACGATGATCGTGTCGAAGAGCGCGCCGCGCGAACCCGTGTTGGAGATCGTGAAGGTCGCGCCGGACAGCTCGTCGGGCGTGATCTTGTTGGCGCGGACCTTGCCGGCCAGCTCCGCCGTGGCCTTCGCGATGCCGGCGATGTTGAGGTCGCCCGCGTGCTTGATGACCGGGGTCATCAGGCCCTTCTCGGAGTCCACCGCGATACCGACGTTCTCGGTGTCGAAGTAGGTGATCGTGCCTTCGCCCTCGTTGATCTTGGCGTTGATCGGCGCGTGCGCCTTCAGCGCCTGGGCCGCGGCCTTGACGAAGAACGGCATCGGGGAGAGCTTGACGCCCTCACGGGCCGCGAAGGAGTCCTTCGCCCGGGCACGCAGCTTCATCAGACGCGTGACGTCGACCTCGACGACCGACGACAGCTGCGCCTGCTCGTGCAGCGCCTTGACCATGTTGTCGCCGATGACCTTGCGGATGCGCGGCATCTTGACGGTCTGGCCACGGAGGGGGGAGGCCTCCAGGCTCGGCGCCTTCTTGGCGGCGGAGGCAGCCGGGGCGGCAGCGGCCGGAGCCGGAGCGGCGGCGGCCTTCGCGGCCTCGGCGGCGGCGATGACGTCCTGCTTGCGGATACGACCGCCCACGCCGGTGCCCTTGACGGAGCCCAGGTCGACACCGTTCTCGGCGGCGAGCTTGCGCACCAGCGGGGTGACGTAGGCGCCCTCGTCGGTGGCCTTGGTGGCGGCGGAGCCCGCGGCCGTCGCGGCCGGAGCCGGAGCGGCCGGAGCGGCCGGGGCGGGCGCCGGAGCGGCCGGAGCTGCGGCGGCGGGCGCCGGAGC
>NZ_JARGEE010000291.1:0-11699 GCF_033794485.1 Streptomyces sp. MB09-02B | reverse complement strand
GCCCGAGCCCCTTCACGACGGCGGCCCTCAGCCCGGGCTCCTCCGCCGTCAACTCCCTCATGAAATAGGCGACCTGATGCGCCGCACCACTCGCCCCGCCACCCCGAACACCCCGTACGCCGGCCACGCGCTCCCCCTTCGTGTCCCTCTGGGAGAACGACTCCTCGGACGGCTCGGGAGTTGTGCGGGCCGTCGTCGGTTTGCCGTCGTGGCTCTGCCGTCGTGGGCTGGCCGTCGGCTAGTCGTTGCCCGTGTTGTTCTGCGAGTTGGACTTGTTCGCGCGGAGCAGCACGTCGCTCGCGACGTCGGTCGTCCTGGCCACACCGCGTGCCCAGCGGGGGGCGTCGCCTCGCGCCGTCCAGTAGACGCAGACGACGCCGCCGAGTGCGAGAAGGAGGACGACGGACAGGATGAGTATGAGCACGGTCAAGGGGACGCGTGCGCGCGGGGATTGGTTGCGTCGCGGCGGTGCGGTCGGCAAGCGAACACGCGTTCAGGCCCTGGCCCTGGCCCTGGATCTGGTCTGGCTCTGGGGCGGAGTCAGTGGTGCGCGCTACCTTCCGGCCATGGGCATGTATCTGGTGAGCGTCGGCGCGGAGGAATGGTTCGGTGAAGGTGAAGGTGAAGGTGAGGGGGAGGGTGAGGACGAGGAGGAGGGGCGCGGGCGGGTCGCCTCGGCGTTGAACGAGGAGCTGAGGCGGCGGGGGCTGCCGGCCTACGAGTCGGTGCCCGCGGCGAGGCCCGTGCGCGCGCCCGTCGTCCGTGGCGCGGGCCTGGACTTCGAGGAGAAGCTCGTCCCGCCGATGGACGGGTTCGTGCGGCTCTGCGAGGAACACCTCACGCGCGAGCAGGTGGAGACCCTGTGCGGCTGGACGGTGCTCGTGCCGCTCTCGCTGGAGGAGGCCATCTGGCTGGACGGCGTCGAGTCCGGCTACACGGAGTCGACCATGGTCGCCGGCGCCCCGCAGGTGCTGGCGCTCGCGGAGCGGCTCTCGGCGCTCGTCGAACTGCCGCCCGAGACGCCGGTGACGTGCGACAACCTCGACCTGACCATGTGGTTCCTGGACGGACAGGCGAAGGCGCTGGCAGCGACCCGGCCGGGGCCGTGGGCCGAGGACCTCGACACGGCCTTCTACGTGGCCCTGTACCTGCGCGCCGCCCAGCACTCGCTCCGCCGGGGGTGCCCGATCGTCTACACCTGAGATTTCTCCGGCTACCGCACCGGCCCGACTGCGACTGCGACTGCGACTGCGACTGCGTCTGCCGCTATGGCTCCGGCTCCGGCTACGGTGCCAGCGTCGCGAAGGCCTCGTCCAGGAGGGTGACCAGGTCGAGGGCGCCGTCGGACGCGGTCCAGTGGTCGAGCGCGATGGTGAGGCAGTCGATGGCGGCGGCGGCCCGTACGGTCTCGGCGAGGGTCGCGGGTCCCGAGGAACCGTGGCGCTCGGCGAGGGCCCGGGCCGGCGTGGGACGCCAGGGCCCGACGCCCCCCGGGGCTCGTCAGCCCGTCGTACCCCGCGCCCTCCCTGCTGCCGTCCCTGTCCCCGTCTCCGCCGCTCTCATCCCCGCGCCCGTAAGCCTCCCCAGGAACTCCGCCAGTGTCCGCGTCGCCGTGTTGTGGGGTGTGTCGGCGAAGAGGGGGTCGAGGTGGTTCATGGTCTCGTCGGACTCGTAGGCGGCGTACGGGATGCGGGACTCGGCGACGACACGGCGGGCGCCGGCCACGACCGTGCCCCTGCTGTAGCTGGTCTGGAAGGCGTAGAGGGGTATGTCGAGGCCGGCGGCGTGGTGCAGGCGCAGTCCGAGGGTGCGGGCGAGGTCGGTGTCGGCGTAGGCGTCGCTCACGTCCAGGTCGACGGAGAGACGGGCCGGCCAGTACCACTCCCACACCCCGGGTACGGGCCCCGCGTACGCCCGCGCGACCCGCCCGATCGGCGTGATCCCGTCGTCGACCCACCCGCGTACGCCCTCGCCGTCCCCTTCGGGGGCGAGGTGCCCGGAGTGGACGCTGATGTCGTTCGGCCAGCCGAAGCCGGCGTCGACGAAGCTGCCGAGCAGCGCGGCGTTCGTCACCGGGAACGGCACCCGCAGCGCCTCGGGCACCCGGTCCTGCAGTACGGACCTGCCCTCGGGGTCGTGATGGGCGTACCACCCGGCGAGCTGGTACCAGATCTGTGTGCTCTCGGCCCGGTCGCCGAGTCCGACCCCGCTGAGCGTCATGTCGAAGACCCGCCCGCCGGCGATCGCCGCGAGCCGCTCCCGCACCTCCTCCGGCGAGTCCTGCACGGGCGTTCCCGTCCCCTCGAACGCGCCGCGCACGCCCCCGTCGAGGACCGCGAGCCCCGCGAGGTCCCGGTACCCGGGCCGTCCGCCGAAGTCCCAGGCGGCGTAGGTCAGCGCGGTGGTCGCGCCCCAGGAATGCCCACCGAGGACCACCCGCCGCCGTCCGCCCGCGCGCGCGGCGAGCACGACACACCGCAGGTCGTCGAGGGCGCGCTCCAGCCCCCACCGCCCGAAGTACCCGGCGGAGGCGGGCTCCAGGGTCCGGTACCGCCCGTCGAGGTAGTAGCCCACGGGGTCGGCCGTCCCGAACCCGCTCCGGTCGGCGAGGTTCTCCTCGCGCCGGTCCAGGGCCCACACCTGCACCCCGGGCACCGAGGCCACCAGATCCCGGGCCATCGGACGAAAGCCGCCCGCCACCCCACCGCTCAACACCGCTCGCCGCGCCAGCCGTTTCGTCATATCCGGTCGTCTCCTTGGGAGTTGGGGGGCAACGACTTCGGCCCAAGCTTCTCTCCGCGTATGAGTCGGGCTTCTATCGGGGTCCGCTTCCTGGCCGGGTCCGGTAGGCGCTCCGCGGCTTTCTCCGCAGGACAACGGCTCGGCGATAGCATCGAGGAACCGGGCTCGGGGTTCGTGGCCGGGCGGTGTGGAGGAGTGGGAGTGGGATGGGTGGTGGGGTGGGGCGTGGGGCTTCGCCGGTGCGGCGGGACGCGCGGCGGAACCGGGAGTTGCTGGTGGTGGCGGCCCACGAGGTGTTCGCCGAGCAGGGGCTCGAAGCGCCGCTGGACGTGATCGCCCGCAGGGCCGGCGTGGGCAACGCGACGCTGTACCGGCACTTCCCGAGCCGCGCCGCCCTCATCGACGCCGTCTTCCACGACCAGCTCGCGGGCACGATGGCCGTCGGGGACCGGGTCCGCGACGCGCCGGACGCCTGGGCCGGGCTGGTCGAGTACCTCGGCACGGTCTTCGACACACTCGCCGCCGACCGGGGCACGAACGACCTCATGACGACGCACGTACCGGGGGTCGGTGTCCTGGAGGACGTGCACGAGCACAATCGGCGGACCATCGAACTCCTGCTGCGGCGCGGCCGCGAGGAGGGCACCGTGCGGGCCGATGTCACCACCGAGGACGTCCTCTTCGTCCTCGCCGCCCTCGGCCGCGCCGTCCCCGCCCTCACCGCCGTCACCACCACCGACGCCTGGCGCCGCCCCCTCACCCTCCTCCTCGACGGCCTCCGCCCACCGGCCTCCACGGCCACACCGTCGCCGTCACCGTCGCAGCCGTCCCTGCCCGCGCCCGCTCTGACCGCCGACCAACTCGCCGATGTGCTGGCTGAGTTGGGGCCCCATCGGGCGGCCAGGGGGTAGCGGGGCTTACTCCTCTTTTCACTCCTCTTCGTCGAGTCCTTCGAGTCCTTCGAGTCCTTCGAGTCCTTCGAGTTCGTTGAGGGTGATCGCCGCCGTCGGGCACATCGCCGCCGCCTCGCGGACGGGCGGGTGGTGGGGTGCGGGGGGTGTCGGATCGAGGAGAACGACGACGCCGTCCTCGTCGCGTTGGTCGAACACCTCGGGGGCGATGAGGACGCACTGGCCGGCGCCGCAGCATTTCGTCTCGTCGACGTGGATCCTCATAGGGGATGCCTCATAGCCTGCCTCGTAGCGGATGCCTGACGGGGGCGGGCCTTCACCAGCGGACCGGGACCTCGCGCAGGCCGCCGACGAGGAGGCCCTCGACCTTGCGCAACTCCTCTGCGGGGACAGCGAGTTCGAGGGTCGGGAGGGTGTGGAGGAGGACTTCGAGGACGACCTGCAGCTCGGTGCGTGCGAGGGCTTGGCCGAGGCAGGAGTGGGGGCCGGCGCCGAACGTGAGGTGGGGACTGGGGCTGCGGGTCAGGTCCATCTCGTCGGGCGAGGCGAAGACCCGGTCGTCCCGGTTGGCGGAGGACATCCCGCAGAACACGGTGGTGCCACCCGGCAGCAGTTTTCCGCCGAGGTCCATGTCCTCGCTCAGATAGCGCCGCATCCCGAACGTCGAGGCGTTCGGCTTCGGTGAGCCGTTCCTCCTCCGGCAGCGCGGCGCTCTCCACGATCAGCGTGCTGAGCAGGTCCTCGAAGCGGGCATCGGAGAGGAGTGCGCGGACGTCCTCGTAACGGCTCACGAACTTCGCCCGGTCGCCGCTCGGCAACTCGACCGTGGCCACGGGGCACCGGGCGCGCAGCCGCTCCCACGCGGGGGGCGGGTCCAGCGGGCCGTCGCCGCGCATCGGCAGCCGGACCACCTCGTCCCCGTCACCGTTCGTCCCGACCTCGGCTTCGTCCGTCTCGGTCCTGCTCATCTCGGCATCTCCTAGTGGGGGGAGGGGGGAGATGGACATGCACGCTACACAGGTAGTGCATCGTGCATCAATGGTGCATCATGCACTCTCCGTGCATGGCGCAATTTCGACGTAGGGTGAGGGGCCCATGGAGGCCAGACAGGCAGGAGGAGACCGGTGGATGCCCGAGAGGCGGGGGAGCGCATCGAGCGGGAGCTGCTGATCCTGACGCGGAACCGCGAGACGTCGACGCCCCGTGGCGTCCGCGACGGCGGTGCCCTGGATCGCAGTGCCTACGTCCTGCTCACCAGACTCGAGGCCCAAGGGCCCATGTCCATCCCGGACTTCGTGGAGGCGTTCGGGTTCAACGCGTCCACGTTCACCCGGCAGACCTCGGCGCTCCTGCGGGAGGGGCTGGTGGAGCGGACGCTCGACCCCGACGGGGGAGTGGCCCGCAAGTTCCGGATCACCGACAAGGGCTCGGCGCGCCTCGCCGAGCAGCGGGAGGAGTTCGTCACCGGTCTCACCGGCGTCATCGCCGACTGGCCCGCCGAGCGCCTGCGGCGCTTCGTCGCCGACCTGGAGCAGTTCAACACCGACATCGAACGTGTCAGCGGACGTTCTTGGCCACGTCCGATGGCCGAGGGCTGACCACTCGTAGCGGTCGGCCCTCGGCCCTCGGACGTGCGTGTCAGCGCGTGTCAGTGGGGTGGGTGGGCGGGCGTGCGGGCGTGTGGCGTCAGTTCACGCACACGATCCCCAGCAGGCAGAGGCCCGAAGGGGACGTCGTCGCCGTGTCGGAGCTCGAACCGTCCGACGCGCCCGTGTCCGAGCCGGAGCCCGAGTCCGAGCCCGTGTCCGACCCGCTTCCGGCCTCCGAACCGGTGTCGCTGCCGCTTCCGTTGCCGTTGTCCGCGCCGGAGCCCGACCCCGCGCCCGTGCCCGTGTCCGACGAGGAGCCGGAGTCACCGGTGGCCGGTGGCGTGGTCGTATCGTCCGACGGGGTGGCGGCCGTGCCGTCGGTGGTCGACCTGCCGTCGCCGGAGGTGCCGGTCCGCGCGTCCTGGGCGGACGGCGTCGCCGCATCCGTACGCGGGGAATTGGGCTGCTCGGCGCGGGATTTCGACCGGCTCGCGGTGGAGCGGTCGCGTGCGGGGTCGCCGGACGGGGTCCACGGGGTGGAGGCGTCCGGGGTGCGCCGGGCGTCGTCGGTCTCCGTCGCCGACGTACGGCCGCGCTGCGAGCCCTGTTCCTCGACGGAGCCGAGGCTCTCGGCGTCCGGGGCCGTGGCCGCCTGGGTGCGGTCGGTGGACTGCCGGTCCATGCTCATGACGGTCAGGCCGCCGCCCATCAGCGCGACGGCGGTCGCGACCACGGCCCGGCGCTGGTTCTTCTTCCACTGCGCCATCTGACGCCGCCGCGCGGCCCGCCCCCGCGGCGCCACGGGGACACCCTCGACGTCCACGTCGTCCACGTCGTCCACGTCGTCCACGTCGTCCACGTTGCCCAGGTCGCCGGCGTCGCCCCCGTCGCGCATGCCGTCCATGTCGCGCACGCCGTGCACGTCAGCGATGCGGTCGACGTCGCCCATGCCGTCGAAGTCGCCCATGCCGTCGCCGCCGGGCACCCGCGCGAACGGGGCCGTGCTCCCCAGCGCCTCGTCTGCCGCGAATCCGCCCGTCGAGAAAGCGTCCCTGGAGAACCCGTCCGCCGGCGCCCCGCCGTGCCACCCCGCGTCCGTCGCGCCGTACTCCCACGTCGGCGCCGGCAGCACCGGTGCCGCCGGTGTCGTCGGCGGCATCGGGATCATCAGCGGCGCGGTCGTCGTCCCGGTGGGGCGGGACGGGGCGACACGGCTGTCGATCGTGGCCGGGGCTATGTCGGGCGCGTAGGCGCCGCAACCCGGGCACACGAGGGCGCCGTTGAGATGTCGGCGACATGAGGAGCAGTAGTCCATCGGGGTCTTCCTGTGTGGGGCATGCCGTCGACCCGCCGGGCCGCGGCCCGGTCACATCACGTTCGCACGTGGGATCGAGCGGATCGAGCGCTCAGCAACGCTAACGAGGCATTCTCAGGGCTGTGTGCAGGCTGTGTGACGCTCCTGCGCGGATTCCCCGGGGACTTGGAGCCGATTCCGCAGGGATGCGCGGACGTGTGTTTGAGCCGTGCTCGCCACACCTTCAGTCGAATATTCCCCCAACAGGCAACCCGGGCCCGTCATTTACCAATCTCTCAGGTTGCTCACAGGAAGAGCGGATCGAGCGTGGTTCGGCCCGGGGTGCGTGGGGGTGCATCCGCACGGCGGGCCACGGGTCGGCCGTCGTCCGTGAGTTGTCCAGTCCGATGCCCCTGACCAGGGCACTCGCAGACGAGGAACCGATGACCAGCCAGATGACCAGCCCCTCCAGTCCTACCGACCCGACCGACCCGACCGACCCGACCGGCGCGACCGCTCCGGCGGGCTCGACCAGCCCGGCCGGTGGTCGGGACCGTCGCCGTCGCCTGAAGCGCCCGGCGCTCGCCGCCCTGGCGTCGTTCACCGTGGTCGCCGCCGTGGCCGGGGCGGCCCCCGGCGCCGGTGCCGCGCCCGCCGCGACGCCCGGGAAGCCGCAGCTCAAGCTGATCGCCGCGACGAACTCCGTGACGCTCACCCGCTCCCAGTGGGACGACGGCGTCAGCCTTCAGCTCGGGACCTACCTCTCGGTCGACAACGCGCCCCTGGAGTTCCAGGTGACGCGGAAGTCGTACAAGGACCCGATCGTCGCCAAGCAGATCCTGCGCAACGGCAAGAAGACCACGACGAAGACGCTCCCGAAGGGGCTCGTCGACGACTTCTCCGGGCTGACGGGCTTCCTGGAGGTCTCGGTCAAGAACGCGGCCGGGGAGGAGGTCGTGAAGAGCGCGGGCACCTTCTGCCCGAACAACGCCTCGGGTCGGATCCGCCCGGACGCCCCCGCCACGAACCACTATCCGCAGAGCTGTTCCACCAACCCGTGGACCCTGGGTTCGGTGTGGGGCGTCGAGAAGGGCTGGGCCACCAACACCACCAACTGGGACTACGACAGGGAGGTGGACCTGCCGGTCGGCGAGTACACCGCCCAGGTCGGAGTCGCGAAGAAGTACCGCGACGCGTTCGGCATCCCCAACGACCGGCCGACGATCAAGGTGACGGTCCGGGAGGAGCGCTCCGAGGAAGGCGGGGAAGGCGGGGAAGGCGGGACGGGCGGCGGCGTCGGTATGGCCCCGTCGAAGTCCTCGTCGTCCTCCGCCCACCACGGCGGCCACGGCGGCGGTCACGGCGCCGGCCACGGTGACCACGGCGCGCCGTCCGCCCCGGCCGGACAGCCGGCCCCGGACAACCACCACTACGGCCCGCGCGGCGCCGACGCCCCGACGCCGCCCGAGCTCTCCTACGCCCTTCAGGACCGGGGCCTGGCGAACCACCTGGGCGACGGCAAGGGCCACACCGACGGCTCCCGCATCGCGCCCGCGCTGCAGGCCGCCCCCAAGCGTCCCACCGGCAAGGCGGGCGCCCCGGCGAACGTCCCCAAGCCCGACCTGCGGTCCCTGCCCGCCTGGGACATCGCCATCACCGACGGCGAGGACGGCGACGCACCCGGCAAGGACTACCTCGCCTTCAGCGCCAACGTCTGGAACGCGGGCCCCGCGCCCCTCGTCGTCGACGGCTTCCGCAAGCCGGGCGCGGACCTGATGGACTCGTACCAGTACTTCTACGACGCGAAGGGCAAGCAGGTCGGCTACGCGCCCGCCGGCACCATGGAATGGGACCCGCGCGAGGGCCACGAGCACTGGCACTTCACGGA
The DNA here is from genome assembly GCF_033794485.1 of Streptomyces sp. MB09-02B. Classification (NCBI taxonomy): domain Bacteria; kingdom Bacillati; phylum Actinomycetota; class Actinomycetes; order Kitasatosporales; family Streptomycetaceae; genus Streptomyces; species Streptomyces sp. MB09-02B. Next base: position 3,275 of record NZ_JARGEE010000291.1, on the reverse strand, counting down.
CTTCGCCAGCTACCGCCTGCTCAGCGCGGACCAGACCAAGGAGGTGCGCTCCGGCAAGGAGGCGTTCTGCCTGGCCAACACCGACGCCATCGACTACACGGTGAAGAACGCCAACTGGCACCCGGAGAACACGGACCTGTCCACCGCGTGCGGTTCGCAGGACGCCATCAACGTCCGTGAGGTCCTCGACGTCGGCTCCGGCGACACGTACACCCAGTACCGTCCCGGTCAGTCCTTCGACATCACGGACCTGCCGAACGGCACGTACTACATCCAGGTCGTCGCCAACCCGGAGAACCGTCTCCAGGAGACCAACCACAAGAACAACATCGCTCTCCGCAAGGTGATCCTCGGCGGCAAGGAGGGCGCCCGCACGGTCGAGGTCCCGCCGCACGGCCTGATCAACGCCAAGTAGCAGCGGCCGCGCCGCGCACGACGGCGCGAACCCCCAGGCCCGCCGGGCCTGGGGGTTTCGTCGTACGAGGAGTCGCGCGCGGCGTTACGCCTTGACCGCCGCTCCGGCATCCGCACGCGCGCTGTCCGCCGGCGCGCCATCTGCCGGCGCGCCATCTGCAGGCGCGCCATCTGCCGGCGCGCCATCTGCAGGCGCGCCATCTGCCGGTGTGCTGTCCGTTGGCGTGCTGTCCCCGCCCCCGGCGTCCGCCGTCGGGACGGCCGTACGGCGCTTCGGGATGAAGGAGGCGAGGACGAAGGCGAGGAGGGCGGCGCCCGCGCCGATGGCCATGACGACCTTGAAGCCGTTCTCGGAGGGCAGGGCGTAGCCGCCGAAGTCGGTGGTCATCTGGGCGAGGATGACGCCGGCGAGGGCGCTGGCGAACGACGTGCCGAGCGAACGCATCAGCGTGTTGAGGCTGTTGGCGGCGGCCGTCTCGGACTCCGGCACGGCACCCATGATCAGAGCGGGCATCGCGCCGTAGGTGAAGCCGACACCGCCGCCGATGACGCACGAGACGAGTACGAGGTGCCAGACCTCGCTCATCAGGACGATGCTGAGGCCGTAACCGGCGGCGACGATCAGCGCGCCGGCCATCAGCGTCACCTTCGGGCCCTTGGCCTTGGTGAGCCCCGCGGACACGGCGGACATCGCCATCATCACCAGGCCCTGCGGGGCCAGCACCAGGCCGACGGTCATCATGGACTTGCCGAGGCCGTACCCGGTCTGCTCCGGCAGCTGGAGCAGCTGCGGCAGGACCAGCGACATCGCGAACATCGAGAAGCCCAGCGCCACCGAGGCCAGGTTGGTGAACAGCACCTGGGGGCGTGCCGTGGTCCGCAGGTCGACCAGCGGCTGCTTCGCCTTCAGCTCGTAGCGGCCCCACGCGGCGAGGATCACGACGGCGGCGGCGAAGAGCCCGAGCGTCGTCCCGCTGGTCCAGCCCCAGTCGGCGCCCTTGGACACCGCCAGCAGCAGCGAGACCAGTCCGGTGGACAGGCCGAGCGACCCGACCAGGTCGAAACGGCCGCCGCTGCGCACCGTCGACTCCGGGACGACGGCCAGAACCAGCAGGAAGGAGAGGGCGCCCAGGGCGGCGGAGGTCCAGAAGAGCAGGTGCCAGTTCCAGTTGTCCGCGATGAACGCGGCGGCCGGCAGACCGAGGGCACCGCCGACTCCCAGCGAGGCGCTCATCAGCGCGGTCGACCCGGCGAGCCGCTCGGCGGGCAGGACGTCCCGCATGATGCTGATGCCGAGCGGGATGACGGCGGCGGCCAGCCCCTGCAGACCCCGCCCGATGATCATCGGCACGAGGGAGTCGGCCAGCGCGCAGACCACCGAGCCGGACACCAGCAGCACGATGCTGAGCAGCAGCATCCGCCGCTTGCCGAACATGTCGCCGAGCCGCCCCACGACCGGGGTGGCGACCGCCGCGGCGAGCAGGGTGGCGGTCACCGCCCAGGCGGCGTCGGACGCCGGCGCGTCCAGCAGTCGCGGCAGTTCCGGCACGATCGGGATGACCAGCGTCTGCATCAGCGCGACGACGATCCCGGCCAGCGCCAGTACCGCCACCACGGCGTTCGGCCGCGGCGGGGTGCCGGCCCCCGCGTCGGCGGGTCGGGCATGGGTGTGGGACATGGCGTGCCTCCGGGGCGGGGATTGCTTGACTTACTCAACCATAGGTCGATTGCTTGACTTAGGCAAGTTAGTTTGGAGGAGGGTTTTTCCAAGGTGCTCGACGTGGGTTCTTCCAGGGTGTTCGACGTCCCCCGTGGGAGACTCGGACGGTGATTATCGAACGCGCGTACGCACATCGGGGGGCGAGCGACGAGCGGGGCGGAGCAGGGGCCGACGACGGGGAGTGGCCCTGGTCGGTGCCCTGTGTGCGCGGACTCCTGGCGGACGGTCTGCGCTTCACCGCGCCGGTGACCTTCCTGGTCGGGGAGAACGGCTCAGGGAAGTCGACCCTCGTCGAGGCGCTCGCCGAGGGCTTCGGCCTGGACTCCTGGGGCGGCTCGCACGACTGGCGCTACGCCTCCCACCGCCCCAGGTCGGTGCTCGGTGAACGCATCCGCTTCGACGCCGCCCCGAGCGGCCGCCGCATGCTCGGTAGCTGGAGCGCGCGCACCGGGTTCTTCCTGCGCGCGGAGACGGCGCTCGACGCGCTGGACCGGGAAGGGTTCGCCCCCGACTCGGTCAGCCACGGCGAGGGCTTCCTCGCAGCGTTCCGGGGGAAGTTCCTCCGGCCCGGCCTGTATGTGATGGACGAGCCCGAGGCGGCGCTGTCGTTCAGCTCCTGCCTCGAACTCCTCGGTCACCTCGACCAGTTGGTGAGGAACGGTGGGCAGGTCATCTGCGCCACCCACTCCCCGCTGCTGACCGCGCTCCCCGGCGCGGACATCATCGAGGTCGGCGACCACGGCATGCGCCGCGTCCCCTGGGACGAGCTGGCCCTGGTCGACCACTGGCGCCGCTACCTCGCCGACCCGACGGCCTACCTACGGCACGTCCTGGGCTGACCCGGACGGGGACGCGGGCCCGGACTCGGACCTGGAACCGGACTCGGACCCCGACTCGGATCCGGACCCGGACCCGCCGCGCCGTGACGCTGGTGGAGGCGGGGTGCGGTGGCGCAGGGCGCTCATGGCACTCATGGCACTCATGGCACGCAGGGCCTCCGGCGGGATCGTGTGGTCGAGGAGGTGGAGGGGTGCCGGGCGGACTCCGGCGGCTTCGGCGGCGTGCCAGTGGGCGAGGGCGCGGGGGAGGTCGACGAGGCCGTGGATCAGGGGGAGTGCCGTACGGGGGCCCGGGGCGTCCC
>NZ_JARGEE010000290.1:0-11704 GCF_033794485.1 Streptomyces sp. MB09-02B | reverse complement strand
TACCCGTCCCATCCTGAAGGGGCGCCCAGCCCCTTCAGGATGGGACGGGTAGGGGCGGCGGGGGCGAGAAACCCCGAGGTCAGCCCTCCGTCAAGCCGGCCACCAGCTCATCCGCCGCCCGATACGGATCCAGCTCCCCCGCCACGATCCGCTCGGCCAGCGCGTCCAGCCGCCGATCCCCGTGCAGATCCCCGATCCGCTCCCGCAGCGCCGTCACCGCAATGGTCTCCACCTCCCGCGCCGCCCGCACCCGGCGCCGCTCCACGAGCACCCCCCGCTCCTCCATCCACGCCCGGTGCTTCTCCAGCGCCTCCACGACCTCGTCGACCCCCTCGGCCCGCGCCGCGACCGTCTTGACGATCGGCGGCCGCCAGTCGCCGGGCCCCCGGGACTCGCCGAGCCCCAGCATGTGGTTCAGCTCGCGCGCGGTCGCGTCCGCGCCGTCCCGGTCGGCCTTGTTGACGACGTAGACGTCGCCGATCTCCAGGATCCCGGCCTTGGCCGCCTGGATGCCGTCACCCATGCCGGGGGCGAGCAGCACCACGGACGTGTCCGCCTGGGAGGCGATCTCCACCTCGGACTGGCCGACCCCGACCGTCTCGACGAGGACCACGTCGCAGCCCGCCGCGTCCAGGACCCGGATCGCCTGCGGGGCGGCCCAGGCGAGGCCGCCCAGGTGACCCCGGGTCGCCATCGAACGGATGTACACGCCGGGGTCGGAGGCGTGGTCCGACATCCGCACCCGGTCACCGAGCAGCGCGCCACCGCTGAAGGGCGAGGACGGGTCCACCGCCAGCACCCCGACCCGCTTGCCGGCCCTGCGGTACGCGGTCACCAGGGCCGACGTGGACGTGGACTTGCCCACGCCGGGCGAGCCCGTGAGGCCCACGACGTACGCCCCGCCCGTGAGCGGGGCCAGTGCCGCCATGACCTCACGCAACTGCGGGGACGCCCCCTCCACCAGGGAGATCAGCCGGGCGACGGCCCGGGGCCGCCCTTCCCTGGCCTGTGCCACCAGCGTGGGGACGTCCTGCATCACAGCTCCGATCCAAGAAGACGAGGGCCACGTACGCCCGAACCGACGGGCCTCAGGCCTTGGGTACCCGCACGATCAGCGCGTCACCCTGACCACCGCCACCGCACAGCGCGGCCGCGCCGACACCGCCGCCGCGCCGCTTCAGCTCCAGGGCGAGGTGGAGGACGAGCCGGGCGCCGGACATGCCGATGGGGTGCCCGAGAGCGATCGCACCACCGTTGACGTTCACCTTTTCCGGGGACACGCCGAGGTCCTTCATTGACTGCACGGCGACCGCGGCGAAGGCCTCGTTGATCTCGATGAGGTCCAGGTCCGCCACCTCCAGGCCGTCCTTCTTCAGGGCGTGCTGGATCGCGTTCGACGGCTGGGACTGGAGCGAGTTGTCCGGCCCGGCGACGTTCCCGTGGGCGCCGATCTCGGCGAGCCACGTCAGACCCAGCTCCTGCGCCTTGGCCTTGCTCATGACGACCACGGCGGCGGCGCCGTCGGAGATCTGCGAGGCGGACCCGGCCGTGATCGTGCCGTCCTTGGCGAAGGCCGGACGCAGCTTGCCCAGCGACTCGGCGGTCGTCTCGCCCCGGATGCCCTCGTCCTGGCTGAAGACGACCGGCTCGCCCTTGCGCTGCGGGATCTCCACCGGCGTGATCTCGGCGTCGAAGAGGCCGTTCTTCTGGGCGGCGGCTGCGCGCTGGTGGGACTGGGCGGCCACCGAGTCCTGCTCCTCGCGACCGATCCCGAGGCGGGTGTTGTGCTTCTCCGTCGACTCGCCCATGGCGATGTTCTCGAAGGAGTCCGTCAGCCCGTCGTGCGCCATCGCGTCGAGCATCTGGATCGCCCCGTACTTGTAGCCCTCACGGGACTTCGGGAGCAGGTGGGGGGCGTTGGTCATGGACTCCTGGCCGCCCGCGACGATCACGTCGAACTCGCCGGCGCGGATCAGCTGGTCGGCGAGCGCGATGGCGTCGAGGCCCGACAGACAGACCTTGTTGATCGTGAGCGCGGGGACGTTCATGGGGATGCCCGCCTTGACCGCGGCCTGGCGCGCCGGGATCTGCCCCGCCCCGGCCTGGAGCACCTGGCCCATGATCACGTACTGGACCTGGTCGCCGCCGATCCCCGCACGGTCGAGGGCGGCCTTGATCGCGAAGCCGCCGAGCTCGGCTCCGGAGAAGGACTTCAGCGAACCGAGCAACCGTCCCATGGGCGTACGGGCGCCCGCGACGATCACCGATGTATTGCCGTTCGAACCAGACATGAGGTGCGATCCCCTTCCAGCTTTGCAGCCGAGGAGTGAACGAGGGTTTACTTCGAATGTACTGAGTGGCACTCCGTGCCGTCATCGGGCTGTGAGTGTGATCGCTGGCACGTTGCGTAACGGTCGCGGGAGCGCTGCACTGACACCATGCTGACGCGAATCGACCACATCGGGATCGCCTGTTTCGACCTCGACGCCACCGTCGAGTTCTACCGGGCCACGTACGGCTTCGAGGTGTTCCACTCCGAGGTCAACGAGGAGCAGGGCGTGCGCGAGGCCATGCTCAAGATCAACAGCACGGACGACGGCGGCGCCTCCTACCTGCAGCTGCTGGAGCCGACCCGCGAGGACTCCACCGTCGCGAAGTGGCTGGCCAAGAACGGCGAGGGGGTCCACCACATCGCCTTCGGCACGGCGGATGTCGACGGCGAGGCGGCCGCGATCAAGGACAAGGGCGTACGCGTCCTGTACGAGGAGCCGCGAGTCGGTTCCATGGGGTCACGGATCACGTTCCTGCACCCCAAGGATTGTCACGGCGTACTGACAGAACTGGTCACTTCGGCGCCAGTTGAGTCACCTGAGCACTGACCCCCGTACATATGGGCCGGTAGGGTTGGGGTCGGCCGTCGCCTTCGAGGGGGACGGCCCGGGTCCTGCCGCCTTCCGAGGAGCGGGATCCAAGGGCACCGCGGAGATCCATCAGCGGTTGTCCTAGGGCCGGGGTCCAGGTTTCGGGGGACGAGGGTGAGGGCGGCAGCCCGTGCTCCGCCGTTGATCTGACACCATGCCCCGGGGGCCCCGTTCGGCGGTTGGACGGAGCTCGTTTGCCAGAGGTTGCGACCAGGGGACGGATGGGACCGCGCAGTGCGGGGCTACGAACGCCAGGAGCGAGAGCCGGCGGCTGACGTCGACCACCTCTCTCGGTTCGAGGCCGAGATGGAGCGGCTGAAGACCGAGCGGGAAAAGGCGATCCAGCACGCCGAGGACCTCGGCTACCAGGTCGAGGTGCTGCGCGCCAAGCTGCACGAGGCGCGCCGCACCCTCATGTCCCGGCCCGCCTACGACAGCGGCGGCGACCTCGGCTACCAGGCCGAGCAGATGCTCCGCCAGGCCCAGATGCAGGCCGACCAGCTGCGCGCGGACGCCGAGCGCGAGCTGAGCCAGGCCCGGGCGCAGACCCAGCGGATCCTCCAGGAGCACGCCGAGCAGGCCGCGCGGCTCCAGGCGGAGCTGCACCAGGAGGCGGTCACCCGCCGCCAGCAGCTCGACCAGGAGCTCTCCGAGCGCCGCCAGACGGTCGAGTCGCACGTCAACGAGAACGTGGCGTGGGCCGAGCAGCTCCGCGCCCGCAGCGAGTCCCAGGCCCGCCGGCTCGTCGACGAGTCGCGCGCGGAGGCCGAGCAGGCGCTGGCCGCCGCCCGTGCCGAGGCCGAGCGGCTCGCCACCGAGGCCCGCCAGCGGCTCCAGAGCGACTCGGAGGCCGCTCGCGGCGAGGCCGACCAGATCCTGCGCCGGGCCCGCGCCGAGGCCGAGCGGCTGCTGAACGCGGCGTCCACGCAGGCCCAGGAGGCCACCGAGCACGCCGAGCAGCTGCGCACCTCCACCGCCACCGAGTCGGACTCCGCCCGCCGCCAGGCCTCCGAGCTGAGCCGGGCCGCCGAGCAGCGCATGGCGGAGGCCGAGGCCGCGCTGCGCGAGGCGCGCGCCGAGGCCGAGAAGCTGGTCACGGAGGCCAAGGAGAACGCGGCCAAGTCGGTCGCCGGCGCCGAGTCGACCAACGAACAGCGCACGCGTACGGCGAAGGAGCAGGTCGCCCGGCTGGTCGAGGAGGCCACCAAGGAGGCCGAGGCGACCAAGGCGTCCGCCGAGGAGGTCGTCGCCGACGCCAAGGCCGAGGCCGAGAAGATCGTCGCCGAGGCCTCCGAGAAGGCCCGCTCGATCACCGCGGAGGAGTCCGCCTCCCAGCTCGCCAAGACGGCCAAGACCGCCGAGGACGTGCTGAACAAGGCGTCCGAGGAGGCCCGGAACACCACCAAGGCCGCCGCCGAGGAGGCCGAGCGCATCCGCTCCGAGGCCGAGGCCGAGGCGGACCGCCTGCGCGCCGAGGCCCACGACCTCGCCGAACAGCTCAAGGGCACGGCCAAGGACGACACCGAGGAGTACCGCGCCAAGACCGTCGAGCTGCAGGAGGAGGCGCGCCGGCTGCGCGGCGAGGCCGAGCAGCTGCGCTCCGACGCGGTCGCCGAGGGCGAGCGGATCCGCTCCGAGGCGCGGCGCGAGGCGGTCCAGCAGATCGAGGAGGCGGCCAAGACCGCCGAGGAGCTGCTCGCCAAGGCCCGGACGGACGCCGACGAGCTGCGGCAGACGGCCACCGCGGACAGCGAGAAGGTCCGCACCGAGGCCATCGAACGCGCGTCCACGCTGCGCCGCCAGGCCGAGGAGACGCTGGAGCGGACCCGCAAGGAGGCCGAGCGGCACCGCGCCGAGGCCGAGGAGCAGTCCGAGGAGCTGAAGGCCGAGGCCGAGCGCGCCGCCCGTGAGCTGCGCGACGAGACCGAGCGCGGCGTCGAGGCCCGCAAGGCGGAGGCGGCCGAGGAGCTGACCCGGCTGCAGAGCGAGGCCGAAGCGCGACTGGCCTCCGCCGAGGAGGCGCTCGCCGACGCCCGCACCGAGGCCGAGCGGATCCGCCGCGAGGCCGGCGAGGAGAGCGACCGGCTGCGTTCCGAGGCCGCCGAGCGCATCCGTACGCTTCAGGCGCAGGCCGAGGCCGAGGTCGAACGGCTGCGCGACGAGGCCGCGTCCGACGCGTCCGCGTCCCGCGCCGAGGGCGAGGCCATCGCCGTACGGCTGCGGTCGGAGGCGGCGGCCGAGGCCGAGCGGCTGAAGTCGGAGGCGCAGGACACCGCCGACCGGGTACGGGCCGAGGCACAGGCCGCCGCAGAGCGGCTCGCCACGGAGGCCTCGGAGACGCTGGCCGCCGCGCAGGAGGAGGCTCTCCGGCGCCGCCGCGAGGCCGAGGAGCTCCTCGGTTCCGCCCGGCAGGAGGCCGACCAGGAGCGGCTGCGGGCCCGCGAGCAGAGCGAGGAACTGCTGGCCTCGGCGCGCAAACGCGTCGAGGAGGCCCAGGCCGAGGCCGTACGGCTGGTCGAGGAGGCCGAGCGGCGCGCCGGCGAGATGGTGTCGGCGGCCGAGACCCACGCCCAACAGGTGCGGGACTCCGTCGCCGGGCTGCACGAGCAGGCCCAGGAGGAGATCGCCGGGCTGCGCAACACGGCCGAGCACGTGGCGGACCGGATGCGCCGGGAGGCCGAGGAGGAGTCGGACCGCGTCCGCGCCGACGCCTACGCGGAGCGCGAGCGGGCCACCGAGGACGCCAACCGGGTGCGCCGCGAGGCCCGGGAGGAGTCGGAGGCCGCCAAGTCGCTCGCCGAGCGCACGGTCGCGGAGGCCATCGCCGAGGCGGAGCGGGTGCGTTCCGACGCGTCCGAGCACGCCCAGCGGGTCCGTACGGAGGCCTCGGACACCGTCGCGCGGGCCGACCAGGACGCCTCGCGCACCCGTGCGGAGGCCCGCGACGACGCCAACCGCATCCGTTCGGACGCGGCGACCCAGGCCGACACCCTGATCACCGAGGTGACGGCCGAGGCGGAGCGGCTGACCCGGGAGACCAACGAGGAGGCCGAGCGGGTCCGGGCCGAGTCCGTCGCCCAGGCCGACCGGCTGGTCGGCGAGGCCACCGACGAGGCCGAGCGGCTGCGGGCCGAGGCCGCCGAGACGGTGGGCTCCGCGCAGCAGCACGCCGAGCGGGTCAGGGCCGGCGCCGAGCGCGCGCGGGCCGAGGCTGAGGCGGAGGCCGACCGGCTCATGGCGCACGCCCGCGAGGAGGCCGACAACACCCTCGACGAGGCCCGCAAGGACGCCAACAAGCGGCGTTCCGAGGCCGCCGAGCAGGTCGACAAGCTCATCTCGGAGACGGCGGCCGAGGCCGACAAGCTGCTCACCGAGGCGCAGACGCAGGCCCTGCAGACCACCGCGGACGCCGAGGGGCAGGCCGACTCCATGGTCGGGGCGGCCCGCAAGGAGGCCGAGCGGCTGGTCGCCGAGGCGACCGTCGAGGGCAACTCCACGGTGGAGAAGGCCCGTACGGACGCCGACGAGCTGCTCGTCGGCGCGCGCCGGGACGCGACCGCCATAAGGGAGCGGGCCGAGGAGCTGCGCGACCGCATCACGGCCGAGATCGAGGCGCTGCACACGCGGGCCCGCCGTGAGGCCGCCGAGACGATGAAATCCACCGGTGACCGCTGTGACGCGCTCATCAAGGCCGCCGAGGAGCAGTTGGAGAAGGCGACGTCGAAGGCCAAGGAGATCGTTTCCGAGGCGAACTCCGAGGCGGGCAAGGTGCGTATCGCCGCGGTGAAGAAGGCCGAGGGTCTTCTGAAGGAAGCCGAGCAGAAGAAGTCCACGCTCGTTCGTGAGGCCGAGGAGCTGAAGGCCGAGGCGATCCGCGAGGCCCGCCGCACGGTCGAGGAGGGCAAGCGCGAGCTGGAGGTGCTGGTCCGCCGCCGCGAGGACATCAATGCCGAGATTTCCCGTGTCCAGGACGTCCTGGTCGCGTTGGAGTCTTTTGAGGCCCCGTCGAGCGGCAAGGACGGTGGAGTCAAGACGGGTGCCGCGGCGGGTGCGACTCGTTCGGGTGGCAAGTCGTCAGACGGCTAGCGGTGCCGGGGCGTTGCGGGTATCTTCACCGCCCGCCCTGGCGCTACGGACACCAATTTGTGCTCGTTCTGTGCTTGCCATCTGTGCCGTCTGTGCTTTCAGGGCCTTTACGCAAAGTTTCTGGCAAGTATTCCGATGGTCGGCCACTCAAAAGGGGTGTCATTCTCCAGATCAAACGTGCATCTGCTCGATGACACGCCGCTTCGCCCCCTAGGATTCCACCTATCACCTCACCGGTCTCATTCGACAGGAACCCCATGAGCGACACTTCCCCCTACGGCTTCGAGCTTGTGCGGCGTGGATACGACCGCGCTCAGGTGGACGAACGTATCTCCAAGCTCGTCTCCGACCGTGACTCCGCTCTCGCCCGCATCACCGCTCTGGAGAAGCGCATCGAGGAGCTCCACCTCGAGACGCAGAACGCCCAGGCCGCGGTGACCGACGCCGAGCCGTCCTACGCCGGTCTCGGCGCGCGCGTCGAGAAGATCCTCCGCCTCGCCGAGGAGGAGGCGAAGGACCTGCGCGAGGAGGCCCGCCGCGCCGCCGAGCAGCACCGTGAGCTCGCCGAGTCGGCGGCCCAGCAGGTGCGCAACGACGCCGAGTCCTTCTCGGCGGAGCGCAAGGCCAAGGCCGAGGACGAGGGCGTCCGGATCGTCGAGAAGGCCAAGAGCGACGCGTCGCAGCTGCGTGCCGAGGCGCAGAAGGACGCGCAGTCCAAGCGCGAGGAGGCGGACGCCCTCTTCGAGGAGACCCGTGCCAAGGCCGCGCAGGCCGCCGCCGACTTCGAGACCAACCTCGCCAAGCGCCGCGAGCAGTCCGAGCGCGACCTGGCCTCGCGTCAGCAGAAGGCCGAGAAGCGTCTCGCGGAGATCGAGCACCGCGCGGAGCAGCTCCGCCTGGAGGCCGAGAAGCTGCGCACCGACGCCGAGCGCCGCGCCCGCCAGACGGTGGAGACCGCGCAGCGCCAGGCCGAGGACATCGTCGCGGACGCGAACGCCAAGGCGGACCGGATCCGGTCGGAATCCGAGCGCGAGCTGGCGGCGCTCACCAACCGCCGCGACTCGATCAACGCCCAGCTGACGAACGTGCGCGAGATGCTGGCGACTCTCACGGGTGCGGCGGTCGCCGCCGCGGGCACGCCGGTCACCGACGACGAGCCGATCTCCCGCGGGGTTCCGGCCCAGCAGTCCCGGTAACACGGCCGCCTGACGGTCGGCCGGAAGAGGCACCTTCGGGCCCGCGTCCCCCTCCGGGGGCGCGGGCCTTAGGTGTGTTCGGGGGCGGCGACGGCCCCGCCCCCGTCTCGCCCGCTGCCCCCAGCCGCGGGCAGTCGTGCCGCTGGGGCGATGGGGGCACCTCCCGCTCGAGCGAAGCCGAGAGTGGGGGAGGGTGGGCGCAGGCGGTGCCTCGTGGCGCCGAGTTGCGCAGCCTCTCCCCGCTCAGCGTCAGTGCCGGGTGCCTAATGGCTCGGGGGTACGCGTACGGTCGCGGCTGACACCAGTACGTGGCTGGTCGCGCAGTTCCCCGCGCCCCTGGAGGGGCTTCGCCTTCCGGTGGCAGGGCCCCCGGCCCCGTTCTAGCGTGGCCGCATGATCGAGCTCGACGGGCTGACCAAGCGGTACGGCGAGAAGGTCGCGGTGAACAATCTGACCTTCGCCGTGCGGCCCGGGATCGTGACCGGCTTCCTCGGACCGAACGGAGCCGGGAAGTCGACCACGATGCGCATGATCCTGGGGCTGGACCGCCCGACGGCGGGGGACGTCCGGATCGACGGCACGCACTACGACCGCCTGCGCGACCCGCTGACGTACATCGGCGCGCTCCTGGACGCCAAGGCCATGCACGGCGGCCGCAGCGCCTTCAACCACCTGCTGTGCCTCGCGCAGAGCAACGGGATCCCCCGGGCCCGGGTGCACGAGGTGCTGGACACGGTCGGACTGACGTCGGTCGCGCGGAAGAAGGCGAAGGGGTTCTCGCTGGGGATGGGGCAGCGGCTCGGCATCGCCGGCGCGCTGCTCGGCGATCCGCGGATCCTGATGTTCGACGAGCCCGTCAACGGCCTCGACCCCGAGGGCATCCACTGGATCCGGAACCTGATGAAGTCCCTCGCGGCCCAGGGCCGGACCGTGTTCGTGTCGTCGCACCTGATGAGCGAGATGGCGCTGACCGCCGACCACCTCGTGGTGATCGGCCAGGGACGGCTGCTCGCCGACACCTCGATGGCGCGGTTCATCCAGCAGAACTCTCGGTCGTACGTGCGGATCCGCACCCCCCAGCGCGAACAGTTGCTCGATGCTCTGCACACCGTCGGTGTCATGGTCGCGCAGACGGACGACGGGGCGCTGGAGGTGGACGGGGGGAAACCGGAGCAGATCGGGGAGCTGGCAGCCACGCACGGGGTCGTGCTGCACGAGCTGAGCCCCCAGCAGGCGTCGCTGGAGGAGGCGTTCATGCGGCTGACGGCCGAGTCGGTGGAGTACCACGCGCACGACGGCACCCCGGTGGCGCCTGCGCCCCCCGCCCCCGCCTGGGGCGCCGGCTGGAACCGGGAGGGCTGACCGTGGCCGCCGTCCAGGTCGTCCGCTCCGAGTGGACCAAGATCCGTTCGGTGGCGTCCACCGTGTGGACGCTGTCGCTGGCCGGGATCGTCACGATCGCGCTCGGCGTGCTCATCTCCCTGCTGTCGAAGAACGAGTTCGACCATCTGAGCCGCGACGACCGGCTCTCGTTCGACCCCACCTTCATCAGCTTCGCGGGCATGACCCTCGGCCAGCTGGCGATGATCGTGTTCGGGGTGCTGGTGGTGTCGAACGAGTACAGCACCGGCATGATCCGGACCTCGCTGGCCGCCGTGCCGCAGCGTGGCACCTTCCTCTTCAGCAAGATCGCGGTGGCCACCGCCCTCGCGTTCGCGGTGGGACTCGTGACCAGCTTCGTGACGTTCTTCCTGGGACAGGCGATGCTCGGCTCGCACCGGGCCGAGATCGACGATCCGGGTGTGCTGCGCGCGGTCTTCGGCGGCGGGCTCTACATGACCCTGATCGCGATGTTCTCCATGGGTGTCGCGGCGATGCTGCGCAGCCCGATGCTGTCGCTCGGCATCCTGATGCCGTTCTTCTTCCTGATCTCCAACATCCTCGGCAACGTCGGCGCCACCGAGAAGGTCGGCCGCTACCTGCCCGACCAGGCCGGCAGCAAGATCATGCAGGTGGTCACCCCGGTCGACGACGACACTCCGTACGGGCCCTGGGGCGGTCTCGGCATCATGGCGCTGTGGGTGGTGGCGGCCCTGCTCGGCGGGTACGTCGCGCTGAAGCGGCGCGACGCCTGATCCGGCACCTGACCAGCAGTTACGTACATGCCAAAGCAACCGGTCCGTGACCTGCGAGGTTTTACCTCCTCTTGGGCGGAACCGTCAGCGCCCCGATAAGCTCCTAATCCTTACGGGGGCGTGCGCCCCGACGTCCTGCGACGAGTCCGAGACGTCACGAACCGTTCGATGGGTGCGGAGCATGATCGAGGCAGTCGGCCTGACAAAGCGCTATGGCGCCAAGACGGCCGTGTACAACCTTTCCTTCCAGGTGCGGCCGGGGGCCGTCACCGGCTTCCTGGGCCCCAACGGCTCGGGCAAGTCGACGACGATGCGCATGATCCTGGGCCTGGACAATCCCACCTCCGGGCAGGTGACGATCGGCGGCTACCCGTACCGCAAACTGCCGAACGCGGCCCGTCAGGTCGGTGCCCTCCTCGACGCCAAGGCGGTGCACGGTGGCCGGCACGCCCGCAACCACCTGCTGTCCCTGGCCCAGCTGTCGGGCATCCCGGCCCGCCGGGTGGACGAGGTGCTCGGTGTCGTCGGACTCCAGGACGTCGCCAGGAAGCGCTCCAACGGCTTCTCGCTCGGCATGGGCCAGCGGCTCGGCATCGCCGCCGCCCTGCTCGGCGACCCCCAGGTACTGCTCTTCGACGAGCCGGTCAACGGTCTCGACCCCGAGGGCATCCTCTGGGTCCGCAACCTGATGAAGGCGCTCGCCGCCGAGGGCCGTACGGTCTTCGTCTCCTCGCACCTGATGAGCGAGATGGCCCTGACCGCCGACCACCTCATCGTCATCGGTCGCGGGCAGCTGCTCTCCGACATGAGCATCAAGGACTTCATCTCGGCGAACTCCGCCGACTTCGCGCGCGTGCGGACGCCGGACAGCGAGCCGCAGCAGCGCGAGAAGCTGTCGGCGGCGCTCACCGAGGCGGGCGGCCAGGTGCTGCCCGAGCAGGACGGGGCACTGCGTGTCATGGGTCTGCCGCTCCCCCGGATCAGCGACCTCGCGCACGGCGCCGACGTACGGCTGTGGGAGCTGTCGCCGCACCAGGCCTCGCTGGAGGAGGCGTACATGCGGATGACGCAGGGCGCCGTCGACTACCGCTCGACGACCGACCAGAAGGCCGGTCTCCAGCAGCCCCTGCCGCCCGGCGCGCAGCCGCCGATGCCGGTGCCCGGGCAGGGCCAGCCGGGCTGGTACGCCCCGCCGGCGCCGCAGCAGGGCGGCCAGCCGTACGCGCCGCAGGGCCACCCGGCACCGCAGGGCCAGCCGCCGACCGGTCCCTACGGCGCTCCGGCGCCCGGGACCCCCGCTCCGGCGCCCGCGCAGCCCCAGCCGAACCCGTACGCCCAGTCCGCGCCCCCGGCCGCGCCCCAGGCC
>NZ_JARGEE010000028.1:0-39905 GCF_033794485.1 Streptomyces sp. MB09-02B | reverse complement strand
AACCAAAACCCACCCACCCCCGAAGGGACAGGTGGGTCGGCGACACAGCGACCGGAGCGGCCGTGTCTCAGCTCTTCTCCGCGGACTGGGTCTCCTTCTTCGCGCCCCCCGAGCCGGAGGCCCCCGCGTCCTTCTTCTCCTCGGCATCAGCCTTGGCCGAAGACTCCTTCGACTCCGACTCCGACTCCGACTCCGGCTTGGACTCCGTGTCACCCAACGCGGCAGCACCCTCGTCCCCGTCACCGTCGGAGACCCCCGGCTCGACGATCTCCTCCCGTCCCGGCCGCTTGCGGGCCGACAGGACGATGTAGACCACGGCGAGGACGAAGACGAACAGCGCGGTCCAGTTGTTGAGGCGCATTCCGAGGATGTGGTGGGCCTCGTCGACCCGCATGTACTCGATCCAGAACCGCCCCGCGCAGTACGCGGCGACGTACAGCGCGAACGCCCGCCCGTGCCCGAGCTTGAACCGGCGGTCCGCCCAGATGACAAGCAGGGCGACGCCGATGCACCACAGCGACTCGTAGAGGAAGGTCGGGTGGTACGTGCCCGGCAGTCGCCCGTCCGTGGAGGACGTGATCTCCACGGCCCACGGAAGATCCGTCCGCTTCCCGTACAGCTCCTGGTTGAACCAGTTGCCCCAGCGCCCGATCGCCTGGGCGAGGGCGATACCGGGTGCGACGGCGTCGGCGTACGCGGGCAGCGGGATGCCCCGCCGACGGCAGCCGATCCACGCGCCCACCGCGCCGAGGGCGATCGCGCCCCAGATGCCGAGGCCGCCCTCCCAGATCTTGAAGGCGTCCACCCAGTCACGGCCCTCGCTGAAGTACAGCTCGTAGTCCGTGATCACGTGGTAGAGCCGTCCGCCGATCAGGCCGAAGGGCACGGCCCATACAGCGATGTCGGCGATCGTGCCGGCCTGTCCGCCCCGCGCGACCCAGCGTTTGTTGCCGAGCCAGACGGCTACGAAGACACCGATGATGATGCAGAAGGCGTAGCCGCGCAGCGGGACGGGACCGAGGTACAGCACCCCGCGCGACGGGCTGGGAATGTAGGCAAGTTCCATGGCAAGGTCGACGCTACCCTGCTGGGCCCGGCCGACGGCGGGCGCCCCGGCAACGGGTCCATAACGCCGTACCGCTTGTTCCTTGACGCCCCACGGCCCCGGCGGGCCCTCGGTTCACTCCCGACCCACCCCCGGCTCACCCCGCGGCCTTCGCCTCCACCATCTGCTTCAGCTTGGCCGGGGTCATGGACTGGTCCGCGTAGATGTTGGTGCCGTTGAGGAAGACGCTCGGTGTGCCGGAGAAGCCGCCCTTCTGGAAGGCCTCGTTCGACTTGGCGACCCAGCTGTTGTGCTTGCCCTCCTCGACGCAGGTGCGGAAGGCGGCGGTGTCCAGCCCGTCCACCTTCTTCGCCAGGTCGAACAGCTTGGTCTCGCTCGCGAAGGCGTCGTCCGTCTCGGGCGGCTGGTTCTGGAAGAGCACGTCGTGGTACGCGGGGAACTTGCCCTCGTTCTGTGCGCACGCCGCGGCGCCCGCGGCCTTGCGGGAGCCGCTGCCGCCCATGTTGCCGTCGATCAGGGTGGCGAGGTGGTACTCGACCTTCAGCTTCCCGGCCTCGGTCAGCTCGTGGATCGTCGAGCGATAGGCGTCCTCGAAGGATTTGCAGGCCGGGCAGCGGAAGTCCTCCCACACGGAGAGGGTCGACTCGGCGCCGGCGTCCCCGACGGGGATGGCGAGGCTGTCCTCGCCGTTCGCCCCCGAGGGCGCGACGACCGGGCCCGAGGCGTCGGACTCGTCGTCCTTGCCCGCGTTCGCCGCCACGACGCCGATCACGGCGGCCAGCCCCAGCACGCACACCACGGAGGCGCCCACGATCAGCACCCGACGGCGCTTCTCGGCGGCCTTCTGCTTCTCGCGCTCCTCCGCCAGCCGTTCACGGGCGGTGCGCTTTCCCTCACGGTTCTTCTCGCTCACATCCCGCAGAACGAACCGGGGAGGCGCTCAGCGCCTCCCCGATCCCACTTCCACCCGTTCGAGTGAGCGGATTGCCCGTTACGTCCAGCGATCCCCGTACGACAAACGGGTGAACGTCACGAGTTCTCTCGTGCGCCGGGTCGCACGCCCGGCCTGCCGGCCGCTCACGCGCCCCGGCGTACGCCCTTCGCGAGGTCGCCCGCCAGTTCCCGGACGGCGTCCAGGCCGGCCGCCTCGTCGGGCGCGTCCAGCATCCGCTTCACGAACGCGGAGCCGACGATCACACCGTCGGCGAACCCGGCGACCTCGGCGGCCTGCTCGGCGTTCGAGACGCCGAGGCCGACGCAGACCGGCAGGCCCGACCCCGTGGCCCGGGTGCGTTCCACCAGGTCCTGGGCCTGCGCGCCCACCGACTCCCGGGTGCCCGTGACGCCCATCAGCGAGGCCGCGTAGACGAAGCCGCTGCCCGCGGCGGTGATCTCCGCGAGCCGGGCGTCCCTGCTGCTGGGCGCGACCACGAAGACCGTACCGAGCCCGTGCTTCTCCGCGTGCTCCCTCCACAGCGCCGACTCCTGGACGGGCAGGTCGGGCAGGATGCAGCCCGCGCCGCCCGCCTCCGCGAGCTCGGCCGTGAAGCGCTCGACGCCGTAGCGGTCGATGGGATTCCAGTACGTCATGACCAGCACCGGCTTCCCGGTGGCCTCGTGGGCCTCCCGCACCGTGCGCATCACGTCGGCGATCTTGACGCCACCCCGCAGGGCGATGTCGTCGGCGGTCTGGATGACGGGCCCGTCGAGGACCGGGTCGCTGTGCGGCAGCCCGACCTCGACGACATCGGCGCCGCCCTCGAAGACGGCCTTGATCGCGGCGATACCGCCGTCGACGGTCGGGAACCCGGCCGGCAGGTAGGCGATGAGGGCGGACCGCCCCTCCGCCTTGGCGGCGGCGAGGGTGTCACTCAACAGCTGGATGTTCCCGCTCACTTGGCGTCCCCCTCGATCTCGGCGAGATCGGCCGCGTCGGCGGCGACCTCGGCGTCGGCACCACCGTCGTACAGGCCGAAGTAACGCGCTGCCGTGTCCATGTCCTTGTCGCCGCGCCCGGACAGGTTGACGACGATCAACCCGTCCTTGCCCAGCTCCCTGCCGACCTCCAGGGCCCCGGCGAGCGCGTGGGCGCTCTCGATCGCCGGGATGATGCCCTCGGTGCGTGACAGCAGACGCAGCGCCTGCATGGCCGCGTCGTCGGTGACGGCGCGATACTCGCCGCGCCCGCTGTCCTTGAGGTAGGCGTGCTCGGGGCCGATGCCCGGGTAGTCCAGGCCGGCCGAGATCGAGTACGGCTCGGTGATCTGGCCCTCCTCGTCCTGGAGGACGTACGAGCGCGAACCGTGCAGGATGCCCGGCTCCCCGGCGGTCAGCGTCGCCGCGTGCTCGCCGGTCTCGACACCGTGCCCGGCCGGCTCGCAGCCGATGAGGCGTACGTCGGCGTCCGGGATGAAGGCGTGGAAGAGCCCGATGGCGTTCGAGCCGCCGCCCACGCAGGCGACGGCCGCGTCGGGCAGCCGTCCGGCGCGTTCCAGGATCTGCCGCCTGGCCTCGACTCCGATGACGCGGTGGAAGTCGCGCACCATGGCGGGGAAGGGGTGGGGGCCGGCCACGGTCCCGAAGAGGTAGTGGGTGCGGTCGACGTTGGCGACCCAGTCCCGGAACGCCTCGTTGATGGCGTCCTTGAGGGTGCGGGAGCCGGACTTCACGGCGACGACCTCGGCGCCGAGCATGCGCATCCGGGCGACGTTCAGGGCCTGTCGCTGCGTGTCGATCTCGCCCATGTAGATCGTGCAGTCGAGGCCGAAGAGCGCGCAGGCCGTGGCGGTGGCGACGCCGTGCTGGCCCGCTCCCGTCTCGGCGATGACCCGGGTCTTGCCCATGCGCTTGGTGAGCAGGGCCTGGCCGAGCACGTTGTTGATCTTGTGGGACCCGGTGTGGTTCAGGTCCTCGCGCTTGAGGAAGACCCGCGCTCCGCCGGCGTGCTCGGCGAACCGGGGCACCTCGGTGAGCGAGCTGGGCCGCCCGGTGTAGTGGACGAGCAGGTCGTCGAGTTCGCGCGCGAACTCGGGGTCGTGCTTGGCCTTGTCGTACTCCACGGCGACCTCGTCCACGGCGGCGACCAGCGCCTCCGGGATGAACTTGCCGCCGAACGCGCCGAAATACCCCTCGGCGCTGGGAACCTGACCCTCGGGGTCGGGAATGAAGAATTCACTGGACATGCGCATACCTCGCAGGGGCGTGGCCCCGTAGTCGATCGGACTCCGGCTCACAGCGGTCACGTACGCGCGCTGCCGGGGCAGCTCCGTCGACCCCGTCCGGGCTCCCCCGCCGTGACGGCGAGCGGCCACGACGGTGCCGACCGGCGGTGCCGAACCGACCGAGAGCGCCCTCACCGTCCGCCGGGGACGGAACACCCGGAGTTCACGAGGAGGGCGCGGCGGCTCAGCTGCCCGCGGGGCATCCGCGCGTACGTGTCCTGGGCCATCGCATGCCGTTCACCTGACCCGGCTCGTCACCGATGACGTAGCGGACCCGGCGCCCGTGGACGCGACGGGCGGGCGCCCGGCAGCCACGGGGACGACACCCGCGCGCGAGGCGGGCGTAGGGGTCCCTGGGAGTCATCGTGATCGAGAACACGGGGCACAGCCTACCCGTGTCGCCTCACCCGTGTGGGTGATAGCGGGCAAGGTCGTCGGTACTCGGTCCGCCGCCTCGCACGCCGCGATCCCGCACACCGCGCGCCCGCCAACGGTCGCCCCGGCCGGGATGGGCCCCGGCCGGTGGGCGGTGCGGGTGCGGGCGGTCATGCCCGGGTCAGCTGCGGCCGTGCCGCAGTGCCGGGTGCTCGCCCGCGGCCACGAGGTCGGCGACGGCGGTCCTGGGGTCCTTGCCGGTGACGAGGGACTCGCCCACGAGGACCGCGTCGGCGCCGGCGTTGGCGTAGGCGATGAGGTCGTGCGGACCCCGGACGCCGGACTCGGCGATCTTGACGATGGAGTCGGGGATCTCCGGGGCGACCCGCTCGAACGTGGTGCGGTCGACCTCGAGGGTCTTGAGGTTGCGGGCGTTGACTCCGATCACCCGGGCGCCGGCGTCGACCGCCCGCTCGACCTCGTCCTCGTCGTGGACCTCGACGAGCGGGGTGAGCCCGATGGACTCGGCCCGCTCGATGAGCGACTCCAGAGCCGGCTGGTCGAGGGCCGCGACGATCAGCAGGGCCACGTCGGCGCCGTACGCCCGGGCCTCCCACAGCTGGTACGAGGTGACGATGAAGTCCTTGCGCAGGACGGGGATGTCCACGCGGGCGCGGACGGCCTCCAGGTCGGCCAGCGAGCCGCCGAAGCGCCGCTGTTCGGTGAGGACGGAGATGACGGCCGCGCCGCCCGCCTCGTAGTCGGCCGCGAGACCGGCCGGGTCGGCGATCGCGGCGAGCGCGCCCTTGGAGGGGCTGGAACGCTTGACCTCGCAGATCACCTTGACGCCGTCGCCGCGCAGCGCGGCCGCGCCGTCCTTGGCCGCCGGAGCCTTCGCCGCGCGCTCCTTGAGCTCGTCGAGGCTGACGCGCGCCTGCCGCTCCGCGAGGTCGGCACGGACTCCGTCGATGATCTCGTCGAGCACACTCACGCGAGCGGTCCCCTTTCAGACGGTGAGAATGATGAAAATCAGTGACAACGTTTGACGGTCATGTCTTGACAGTCGAGCGGTTCTCAGGGTTCAGGCAGTTCACTGCGATGGTATCCGCAGGAGGGCGCGGGCCTCGCATCCGGTTGACGTCGGTCCCACTACCTGGACGTTCGCCGTTTGATCAAGGATGGAGCCAGCCACCGAACGGCAGGTTCCGGACAACCGTGAAGACCAGCGCCAATGCGCCGAGCGACCACACCTGAACGGTCCCGAACCGCAGGCGCAGGGGTCGTCCGCGCGCCACCTGGACCACCCAGACGGTCCACAGCACCGCGAACCCGAGGAAACCCGCGAGGGCCAGCGCGTTGTCGGTGAACGCGGTCGCCAGGTCGCCGTGCGCGAAGGCGTGCGCGCTGCGCAGGCCGCCGCAGCCGGGACAGTAGAGGCCGGTGAAGCGCCACAGCGGGCAGACCGGGTAGTGGCCGGGTTCGTTGGGGTCCACGGCCGCGACGTAGGCGAAGGCGCCGCCGACGGCCGTGAGCGCTGCTGCGGGTACCCAGAGCCCGCGCAGCGCGCGGCTCCGCTGCGTGGGGGTGGGTGCGGTCTCGGCGTTCACACACCGCATTCTGCCCCGTGCGGGCCGTACACGCGCACGAAGGGCGATCCGGCGGTTCGATCCCGCCGGGCCGCCCCTCTCGCGGACGTCAGCCCTGGGCGGTGGCCGGCTCGGTGGTCGTGGTGGTGCCCGCGCGTACCGCCGCCGTCTCGTACACGGCGTGCGCGTCCTTCGGCTGGCCCATGCCCATGGCGCGCATGACCATGCCGACGACGCCGCCGAGGACGACGATGACCATGCCGGCCCAGAATCCCAGCGGCTGGGCCATCACCATGTAGGCGCCCGAGACGCAGAAACCGATGAAGGCGATGGTGACGCCGGTCCAGGCGGCCGGGGTGTGACCGTGGCTGCTGCCCGCCATGACTTGCTCCTCGTTGTTCATTGCGTCGTGCTCGGTGCGTGACGCTCGATGCCTGTGCTGAGTCGGACGCTCGCCGTCCATTGTTCCGTACGGGTACGGGTGCCATGAGCGGGGGTGTCCACTCTCACGTTCCCGGTTTCGTGCGGTCCGTGGTCGGCGCGGGCTGGTCGGGGTCGGGTCCCGTCGGGTCCTCGCCCCGGTCCAGGGCCTTCCACATGTCCTCGGGACGGTCGGGGTCGACCGGCCGGGCCTTGCGCGGGCGGGGGGTGCCGTCGCGCTCGTAGCGGCCGGACATCGTGGGCCACAGCCGTCCGTAGCGCAGGGCGAGCAGCCCGGCGAACAGGATGAGCGCGCCGCCGACGGCCGCGACGTACGGCCAGCCGGTGTGGCTGAGCGCGTCGACGGTGGCGGCGGTGTCGCCGGAGGCCTCGGCCGCCTTGTCGTCGAGCGCCGAACTGTCGTACGCGCCGTGCAGCGCGGCGGCGATCGTGCCGGCGCCGGAGAGGGCGAGCAGGACCGCGACCAGGACGCGCCCGGACCGGCGCACGGCGAAGACGGCGACGAGTGCGGCGAGGCCCACGATGGCGAGGGACGCCGGCAGCCCCGTGACGTCGCTGCCCTTGGCGGTCAGCGGGAAGGGGCCGCCGGCCACCGTGATGGTGCCCTCCGACCAGCGCTGCCTGGTGGCGAGCAGCACGACGGCCGCGCCGAGGGCGCCGCTGAGCAGCGCCAGGGCGAGGCTGCGCCGGCCGGAGCGTACGGACGCGGGCTCGGAAGGGGGGTGAGGTGCTGCGGTCACGTACTCCACTATCGCCTGCGCCCCGGGTGGGCTGTCACCCGGGGTTCACGTGAGAAGCGCCCTGTTGTCCGAGTCGGTTGGCCGTGTGCACCGCGCGCAGGACCGCCGACGCCTTGTTGCGGCACTCGGTGTCCTCGGCGACGGGGTCGGAGTCGGCGACGATGCCGGCGCCGGCCTGGACGTAGGCCGTGCCGTCCCGGAGGAGGGCCGTGCGGATGGCGATGGCGGTGTCGGAGTCCCCGGCGAAGTCGAGGTAGCCGACGCAGCCGCCGTACAGGCCCCGGCGGGACGGCTCCAGTTCGTCGATGATCTGCATGGCGCGCGGCTTGGGGGCGCCGGAGAGCGTGCCGGCGGGGAAGCAGGCGGTGAGGACGTCGAAGGCGGTGCGGCCCGGTGCGACCCGGCCGGTGACGGTGGACACGATGTGCATCACGTGCGAGTACCGCTCGACGGACATGAAGTCGACGACCTCGACCGAGCCCGGTTCGCAGACCCGGCCCAGGTCGTTGCGTCCCAGGTCGACGAGCATCAGGTGCTCGGCGCGCTCCTTGGGGTCGGCGAGCAGTTCGTCGGCGAGGGCCTGGTCCTCCTGCGGGGTGGCGCCCCGGTGCCGGGTGCCGGCGATGGGGTGGACCATGGCCTGTCCGTCCTCGACCTTGACCAGGGCCTCGGGGGAGGAACCGACGACGTCGAAGCCGTCGAAGCGGAACAGGTACATGTACGGGGAGGGGTTGGTGGCCCTCAGGACCCGGTAGACGTCCAACGCGCTTGCCGTGCACGGGGTTTCGAAGCGCTGGGAGGGGACGACCTGGAAGGCCTCGCCGGCCCGGATGCGCTCCTTGATGTCCTCGACGGCCTCCTGGAAGTCGGGGCCGCCCCACAGGGCGGTGTACTCGGGCAGCTCGGAGTGCGGGAGGGCGGCCGGGGGCTGGGCGACGGACCGGGCGAGGTCGGCCTCCATGGCGTCGAGGCGGGCGATCGCGTCGGCGTGGGCCTCGTCGACGCCGGTGTCCAGGTCGTTGTGGTTGATGGCGTTGGCGATCAGCAGGACCGAGCCCTCCCAGTGGTCCATGACCGCCAGGTCGCTGGTCAGCAGCATGGTCAGCTCGGGGAGCTTGAGGTCGTCCCGCTCTCCGGGGCCGATCTTCTCCAGGCGGCGCACGATGTCGTAGCCGAGGTAGCCGACCATGCCGCCGGTGAAGGGCGGCATGCCTTCCTGGTGCGGGGTGTGGAGCGCCTCGATGGTGGCGCGCAGCGCGGCGAGGGGGTCACCGTCGACGGGGACGCCGACGGGCGGGGTGCCGAGCCAGTGGGCCTGTCCGTCGCGGGAGGTGAGGGTGGCGTGGCTGCGGACGCCCACGAAGGAGTAGCGGGACCACGAGCGGCCGTTCTCCGCGGATTCCAGCAGGAAGGTGCCGGGGCGCTCGGCGGCGAGCTTGCGGTAGAGCCCGACGGGGGTGTCGCCGTCGGCGAGGAGCTTGCGGCTGACGGGGATGACACGACGGTCGGTGGCCAGCTTGCGGAACGTCTCGAGGTCCATGGCGGCTGACCTTACTGATCCAGTGACGGTACGTCGGAATCGACGGCGCCCGGGGCGCCTTCCACGGCCTTGAGGACGTCCTCGTCGAAGCAGGTGCGGTCGCCGGTGTGGCAGGCGGCGCCGATCTGGTCGACCTTGACGAGGAGGGTGTCGGCGTCGCAGTCCAGGGCGACGGACTTCACCCACTGGAAGTGGCCGGAGGTGTCGCCCTTGACCCAGTACTCGCGGCGGCTGCGCGACCAGTAGGTGCAGCGCCCGGTGGTGAGGGTGCGGTGCAGGGCCTCGTCGTCCATCCAGCCGAGCATGAGCACCTCACCGGTGTCGTACTGCTGGGCGATGGCGGGCAGGAGCCCGTCGGCGCCGCGCTTGAGGCGGGCGGCGATCTCGGGGTCCAGCGCGCCGGCGGTGCCGGGGCTGGCGGGGGCTCCGGGACCGAGAGGGCTGCTGGAGGACGGCGTGCTGGTCATGCGTGCCATTGTGCCGCGCCGCGCGGATCGGCCTCGTCCGTTGTCCACAGGCCGGACCTGCTTGTCGTACGAATGCCCTCCCGGCCGAACGTCCGTCGTCCCCCGGCACCGGGGGTCTCGTGCCACCGTCGTCCCCCCGGCACCGGGAGGCTCGTGCCGCCGTCGTCCCCCGGCACCGGGAGACTCGTGCCGCCTCGGCCGGACCTGCGCTGTGCACCGCGGTGGCACGGTCGTAGGCTGGCTGGCATGTCGACCCATGCCAAGCGTGAACGGCTTCTCTTCGCCGACCTGTTGGAGACCGCGGGCCCCGATGCCCCCACCCTGTGTGAGGGCTGGACGACCCGTGACCTGGCCGCGCACGTGGTGGTCCGCGAGCGCCGCCCCGACGCCGCCGGGGGCATCCTCATCAAGCAGCTCGCGTCGCGCCTGGACCGCGTGATGGAGGAGTTCGCCGCGAAGCCGTACGAGGAGCTGGTCCAGCTCGTCCGTACCGGTCCGCCGCGTTTCTCGCCCTTCTCCCTGAAGCAGATCGACGAGGCCTCGAACACGATCGAGTTCTACGTCCACACCGAGGACATCCGCCGGGCCGGGCCCGAGTGGACCCCGCGCGAGCTCGACCATGTCTTCCAGGACGCCCTGTGGTCCCGTCTGGAGCGCACCTCCCGTCTCATGGGCCGTGGCTCCCCCACCGGCCTGGTCCTGCGCCGCCCGGACGGCCGGACGGCGGTGGCCCATCGAGGCACGCCCGTGGTCACGGTCACCGGTGAGCCGTCCGAGCTGCTGCTGTTCCTGTACGGCCGTCAGCAGGTGGCCGACGTGGAGCTGGACGGCGAGAAGGAGGCGATCACCAAGCTGCACGAGACGAAGCAGCTGGGTATCTGAGCGGAGTCGATGTGATCCGGTGCGCCGCCCCGGTCACCTGGTGGCCGGGGCTCGCGTCCGAGGTCCGACGGCGTCACCGTACGGCGTGCCCGGCCCCTCGCAGCGTGTCCTTGACCTCGCCGATGCGCAGGTCGCCGAAGTGGAAGACGGAGGCGGCGAGGACGGCGTCGGCGCCCGCCTCGATGGCCGGGGAGAAGTCGGCGAGCTTGCCGGCGCCGCCGGAGGCGATGACCGGGACGGTGACGTGCCCCCGGACGGCGGTGATCATCTCCAGGTCGTAGCCGTCCTTGGTGCCGTCCGCGTCCATCGAGTTGAGCAGGATCTCGCCCGCGCCGAGCTCGGCGGCCCGGTGGGCCCACTCGACGGCGTCGATGCCGGTGCCCTTGCGGCCGCCGTGGGTGGTGACCTCGAAGGAGCCCGACTCGGTACGGCGCGCGTCGACCGACAGCACCAGCACCTGGCGGCCGAACCGCTCGGCGATCTCGCGGATCAGGTCGGGGCGGGCGATCGCCGCCGTGTTGACGCCGACCTTGTCCGCGCCGGCCCGCAGCAGCTTGTCGACGTCCTCGGCGGTGCGGACGCCGCCGCCGACGGTGAGCGGGATGAAGACCTGCTCGGCGGTGCGGCGCACCACGTCGTAGGTGGTCTCGCGGTTGCCCGACGAGGCGGTGATGTCCAGGAACGTCAGCTCGTCGGCGCCCTCGGCGTCGTACACCTTCGCCATCTCGACGGGGTCGCCCGCGTCGCGCAGGTTCTGGAAGTTGACACCCTTGACGACCCGGCCGTTGTCCACGTCCAGGCAGGGGATGACTCGGACCGCCAGGGTCATGAATCCACGGCTCCTTAGAAAAACCCGAAAAAACCCGAAAAAACCCAGCAAAAGCCAGCAAAACCCAGAAAGGCTCGGGCAGGCCCGGCGAAGGCCTAGCCCCGGAATGCTTCGATCTCTACTTCGACCAGGATGCGCGGGTCGACGAATCCCTCCACGACCAGCAGGGTCGAGGCCGGACGCACCGGGTCGAAGATCTCCTTGTGGGCCCGCCCCACGGCTTCCACGTCCCGCATGTGCGTCAGGTACATCCGCGTACGGATCACGGACGCGGCGCCGAGCCCGAACTCGCCGAGGGCCTCGACCGCGCTGGTGAAGGCCACCTTGGCCTGCTCGTAGGGGTCGCCCTCCCCGTGGAGCACATCGCCCTTGAAGGCCGTGGTGCCCGCCACCAGGACGCGGTCGCCCGCCGCGACGGCGCGCGCGAAACCGAAGGACTCCTCCCAGGGACTCCCGCTCTGCAGCCGCCGCACGGCATCGGACGTCATGACGACACAACCTCCAGGGCCTCTTCCAGGGTGAACGCCTTCGCGTACAGGGCCTTCCCGACGATGGAGCCCTCGACACCGAGGGGGACAAGCTCGGCGATGGCCCGCAGGTCGTCGAGGGAGGAGACCCCGCCGGAGGCGACGACGGGGCGGTCGGTGGCCGCGCAGACGTTCCTCAGCAGCTCCAGGTTCGGGCCCTGGAGCGTGCCGTCCTTGGCGATGTCCGTGACCACGTACCGCGCGCAGCCCTCCTTGTCGAGCCGCTCCAGCGCCTCGTAGAGGTCGCCGCCCTCGCTGGTCCAGCCGCGGCCCTTCAGGGTCGTCCCGCGTACGTCGAGGCCGACGGCGATCCGGTCGCCGTGCTCGGCGATGACCTTGGCGACCCACTCGGGGCTCTCCAGGGCGGCGGTGCCGAGGTTGACCCGGGTGCAGCCGGTGGCCAGGGCCTTCGCCAGGGAGGCGTCGTCCCGGATGCCGCCGGACAGCTCGACCTTGATGTCCATCGCGCGGGTGACCTCGGCGACCAGGTCCCGGTTGTCGCCGGTGCCGAACGCGGCGTCCAGGTCGACCAGGTGCAGCCACTCGGCGCCCGCGCCCTGCCAGGCGAGCGCGGCCTGGAGCGGGGAGCCGTAGGAGGTCTCCGTGCCGGACTCGCCGTGGACGAGCCGGACCGCCTGGCCGTCACGGACGTCGACGGCGGGGAGGAGTTCGAGCTTTGCCATGGCTACAGGGTTCCGATCCAGTTGTTCAGCAGCTGCGCTCCGGCGTCGCCGGACTTCTCGGGGTGGAACTGCGTGGCCCACAGGGCGCCGTTCTCCACGGCCGCCACGAAGGGCTTGCCGTGCGTGGACCAGGTGACCTTGGGGCTGGTCAGGGCCGGGTTGTGCGTCTCCAGGGTCCAGTCGTGGACGGCGTAGGAGTGCACGAAGTAGAAGCGGGCGTCGGCGTCGAGGCCGGCGAACAGCTCGGTGCCGGCCGGGGCGTCGACGGTGTTCCAGCCCATGTGGGGCACGATCTCGGCCTGGAGCGGTTCGACCGCGCCGGGCCACTCGTCGAGGCCCTCGGTCTCCACGCCGTGCTCGATGCCGCGTGCGAAGAGGATCTGCATGCCGACGCAGATGCCCATCACCGGGCGGCCGCCGGAGAGGCGCCGGTCGATGATCCAGTCGCCGCGCGCCTCCTTGAGGCCCTTCATGCAGGCGGCGAAGGCGCCGACGCCGGGGACCAGCAGCCCGTCGGCGTTCATGGCCTTGTCGAAGTCACGGGTTATCTCGACCTCGGCGCCGGTGCGGGCGAGGGCGCGCTCGGCGGACCTCACGTTGCCGAAGCCGTAGTCGAAGACGACGACCTTCTTGGGGGCGCTCAATTCCACACCTCCAGCCTCATGGCACCGGCGACCAGGCACATCGCGGCGCCGACGGAGAGCAGCACGACGAGCTGCTTCGGCATCCCCTGCTTGACGAAGGAGATGATCCCGCCGACCAGGAAGAGGCCGACGACGATCAGGACGGTGGACAGCCCGTTCACAGCGCGCCCTTCGTGGAGGGCAGGATGCCGGCCGCGCGCGGGTCGCGCTCGGAGGCGTAGCGCAGCGCCCGCGCCAGCGCCTTGAACTGGCATTCGACGATGTGGTGGGCGTTGCGCCCGTACGGCACGTGGACGTGCAGCGCGATCTGGGCCTGGGCGACGAAGGACTCCAGGATGTGCCGGGTCATCGTGGTGTCGTACTCGCCGATCATCGGCGCCATCTTCTCGGGCTCGGTGTGCACGAGGTAGGGACGGCCGGAGAGGTCGACGGTGACCTGGGCGAGGGACTCGTCCAGCGGGACCGTGCAGTTGCCGAAGCGGTAGATGCCCACCTTGTCGCCGAGGGCCTGCTTGAAGGCGGCGCCCAGCGCGAGGGCGGTGTCCTCGATGGTGTGGTGGGAGTCGATGTGCAGGTCGCCGTCGGTCTTCACGGTCAGGTCGAACAGACCGTGCCGGCCGAGCTGGTCGAGCATGTGGTCGTAGAAGCCGACCCCGGTGGAGATCTCCGTCCGGCCGGTGCCGTCGAGGTTGATCTCGACGAGGACCGAGGTCTCCTTCGTGGTCCGCTCTATGCGTCCTACGCGGCTCATGCGCTCTGCTCCTTCTTCAGTTCACGTACCGCGTCGAGGAACGCGTCGTTCTCGGCGGGGGTTCCGGCGGTGACCCGCAGCCATCCCGGCACTCCGTTGTCCCGGACCAGGACGCCCCGGTCGAGGATGCTCTGCCACACGGTGTGGGAGTCGTCGAACCGGCCGAACTGCACGAAGTTGGCGTCGGACGCGGTCACCTCGTAGCCGATCGCCAGCAGCTCGCCCACCAGCCGGTCCCGCTCCGACTTCAGCTGTTCGACGTACTTCAGCAGCGTGCCGGTGTGCTCCAGGGCGGCGAGGGCGGTCGCCTGGGTGACGGCCGACAGGTGGTACGGCAGCCGGACCAGCTGGACGGCGTCCACGACCGCCGGGTGGGCGGCGAGGTAGCCGAGGCGCAGGCCCGCCGCGCCGAACGCCTTCGACATCGTGCGCGAGACGACGAGGTTCGGCCGGCCCTCGATCAGGGGCAGCAGCGAGTCGCCGTGGCTGAACTCGATGTACGCCTCGTCGACCACGACGAGCGACGGCTTCGCCGCCTGCGCGGCCTCGTACAGCGCGAGGACGGTCTCGCCCGGGACGGCGGTGCCGGTGGGGTTGTTGGGGGTGGTGACGAAGACGACGTCGGGCCGGTGCTCGGCGATCGCCTTCTCGGCGGCGGCGAGGTCGATCGTGAAGTCGTCGTCGCGGGGGCCGGAGATCCAGCCGGTGCCCGTACCCCGCGCGATCAGGCCGTGCATGGAGTACGAGGGCTCGAAGCCGATGGCCGTGCGGCCGGGCCCGCCGAAGGTCTG
Organism: Streptomyces sp. MB09-02B; assembly: GCF_033794485.1. Lineage (NCBI taxonomy): Bacteria > Bacillati > Actinomycetota > Actinomycetes > Kitasatosporales > Streptomycetaceae > Streptomyces > Streptomyces sp. MB09-02B. The sequence goes on along the minus strand of NZ_JARGEE010000028.1, from coordinate 25,362 downwards.
CAACAGCTGCTGGATGACCTCGTTGGAGCCGTTGGCGGCCCATACGTTGGCGAGGCCGACCTCGTGGCCGGAGGTGTCCGTCAGGTACTCGGCGAGTCGGGTCCGCAGCTCGACGGCGTCCCGGTCGGGGTAGCGGTTGAGGTGCCGGGCCGCCTCCCGCACCCGCTCGGTGATCCGCTCGACCAGCGGCTCGGGCAGGGGGTACGGGTTCTCGTTGGTGTTCAGGCGTACGGGGACGTCGAGCTGGGGCGCGCCGTAGGGGCTCTTGCCGCGCAGTTCGTCCCGTACGGGGAGATCGTCGATTCCGAAGCTCACTTGCCAGGTACCTTCCAGCCGAACCTTGCCTTGATCGCCGCACCGTGCGCGGGGAGGTCCTCCGCCTCCGCCAGCGTCACCACGTGGTGCGCGACCTCGGCCAGCGCGTCCTCGGTGTAGTCGACGATGTGGATGCCGCGCAGGAAGGACTGGACGGACAGACCGGAGGAGTGGCAGGCGCAGCCGCCGGTCGGCAGGACGTGGTTGGAGCCGGCCGCGTAGTCGCCCAGCGAGACCGGGGCCCAGGGGCCGATGAAGATCGCGCCCGCGTTGACGACCCGCTCGGCGACGGCGGCGGCGTCGGCCGTCTGGATCTCCAGGTGCTCGGCGCCGTAGGCGTTGACGACGCGCAGGCCCTCGTCGACGCCGTCGACCAGGACGATCGCGGACTGCCGGCCGGCCAGGGCGGGCCGGATACGGTCCTCGATGTGCTTGGTGGCCTCGACCTGCGGCTGGAGCTCCTTCTCGACCGCGTCGGCGAGCGCCACGGAGTCCGTGACGAGCACGGCGGCGGCGAGCGGGTCGTGCTCGGCCTGGCTGATCAGGTCGGCGGCGACGTGCACCGGGTCGGCGGTGTCGTCGGCGAGGACCGCGATCTCGGTCGGGCCCGCCTCTGAGTCGATGCCGATGACGCCGGTGAAGTACCGCTTGGCGGCGGCCACCCAGATGTTGCCCGGCCCGGTGACCATGGGGGCGGGCGGGCAGGACTCGGTGCCGTACGCGAACATCGACACGGCGGTGGCGCCGCCGGCCGCGTAGACCTCGTCGACGCCGAGCAGGGCGCAGGCGGCCAGGATCGTGGGGTGCGGGAGCCCGTCGAACTCGGCCTGCGCCGGTGAGGCGAGGGCGATGGACGGGACACCGGCCTCCTGCGCCGGGACCACGTTCATGATCACGGAGGAGGGGTAGACGGACCGGCCGCCGGGGGCGTAGAGACCGACGCGCTCGACCGGGACCCACTTCTCGGTGACGGTGCCGCCGGGCACGACCTGGGTGGTGTGGGTGGTGCGGCGCTGCGCGCGGTGGACCGTACGGGCGCGGCGGATCGACTCCTCCAGGGCCGCACGGACGGCGGGGTCGAGCTGGTCCAGCGCCTGCGTGAGGGCCTCGGCCGGGACCCGCACGGAGGTCAGGCGTACCCCGTCGAACTTCTCCGCGAAGTCGATCAGCGCCGCGTCGCCCCGATGGTGCACGGCCTCACAGATCGGACGCACCTTCTCCAGGGCGGCCGAGACGTCGAAGTCGGCTCGGGGCAGCAGGTCGCGCAGGGCGGGTCCCTCGGGGAGGGCGTCGCCGCGCAGATCGATTCGGGAGATCACAGGGCCAATTCTCTCAGACCCGCGCAGGCGGCCGTCCGGGCGTTCCAATGGCTGATACGCGCCCGCGCGGGAACCCGGAAGATCCTCTTCACGTCTAGCGTTCAGGTTGTCACTCAGCGGGCATCACCAGCGTAAACAGTTGCGCGATACACGTGAATGCCGAGGACGGGGGATGGAAGAGTCGTGAGCGAGGGGCCCGGCATCCGGGACGACGGGGACCTGCCGGAGGACCTGACCGCCGCCGAGGCGGGCATGTGGCAGGCCTTCCGCAACGGCAGCGTGTACGACCTGCGGGACGGGGACGTCGCCGTGGACGATCCGCACGGCGGCCACCCCTGGGGTCCCGAGCGGTCCGTGCGGGCCCGGATCGTGGCCTGGCTGCTGCTGGACGGCCCGCCCGCGCTGGCCGGCCGGGTGTCCGCGCTGAAGCTGGTCGGCGTCCAGATCTTGGGCGTCCTGGAGCTCGCGGGCGGCCAGGTGGTGCCGTACGTGGAGATGAAGGGCTGCCGGTTCGAGAAGGAGATCCTGCTGCCGGAGGCCCGGTTCACGACCGTACGACTGGTGGACTGCTCGGTGCCCCGACTGGAGGCCGCCCGGCTGCACACGGAGGGCGATCTGCATCTGCCGCGCTGCCGGTTCCACAACGGGGTGCGACTGGCCGACGCCCAGATCGGCACCGATCTGCTGCTCAACCAGGCGGTCGTCTACCGCGACCGGCACGGCCGCTCCCTCTCCGCCGACGGGCTGACCGTCGCGCAGGACGTGCAGGCCGAGATGCTGGAGTCGCACGGCGAACTGAGTCTGCGCGGCGCGACGGTCGGGGCCTCGCTCAGCCTGCGCGGCAGCCGGCTCGCCAACCCCTACGGCCGGCTCGCCCTGAACGCGCCGCAGCTGACCGTGGAGCGCACCCTGTATCTGACCCCGGCCGGCATCGGCAATCCGCTGCACACCAGCGGCAGCACCCCCGCGCGCGGGACCCGGGTGCAGCGCTTCGAGTGCCAGGGCGGGATCAGGCTGGACGACGGACGGTTCGGCGACTCCGTCGACCTGGAGCGGGCCCGGTTCACCTTCACGGATGACCAGGAGCTGTCGCTGCGCCGGGTCCAGGTGCCCGAGCTGCGCTTCCTCGGGGAGAAGCCCGAGCGCGGCAAGGTCGTCCTGTCCGGGGCCCGGGTCGGCGTCCTGATCGACAAGTCGGAGAGCTGGCCCGGCCCCGGCAACCTGCACATGGGCGGCTTCCAGTACGAGACCCTCGTACCGCGCGGCCAGTTCCCGCTGGCCGAACGGCTGGAGTGGGTGGCGGCGGCGACCGCCGAGTACAGCCCGGAGCCGTACGAGCGGCTGGCGACCGTGCTGCGGGCCGGCGGGGACGACGAGGGCGCCCGCGAGGTGCTCCTCGCCAAGCAGCGCCACCGGCGCGAGAACCTGCCGCTGGCGGCCAAGCTCTGGGGGTACGCGCAGGACTGGACGGTCGCCTACGGGTACCGGCCGGGCCGGGCGGCGGTGTGGATGGCGGTGCTGTGGGCGCTCACCTCGTACGCCTTCTCGCACGCCGAGCATCCGCCGATGAAGAGCGGCGAACACCCGGACTGGAACGCGTCCCTGTTCGCCCTTGACCTGCTGCTGCCGGTCATCGACCTCGGCCAGGTCGGCTACTGGCAGCTGGAGAACAGCTGGCAGTGGCTGGCGGCGGTGGTCATCATCCTGGGCTGGATCCTGGCGACGACGGTGGCGGCAGGCGCCACCCGCCTCCTGAGCAGGAACTGACCGGTTCCGTACGGGAGTCGACCGGATGTCGACCGGGTCTCGACCGGATGTCAACCGGATGTCGACCGATGTTTTCGAACCGATCTCCGATCCTCCAGACAACCTGACTCGTCGTCCCTCCGTCTTCACAGCGAACCATCAATCCGCGAAACCACGACGGTGAGTACCCGGTCCGCGAGAGCGGCACCGGGCGAGGCGCAAAAGGGGGCCAGGCGCCATGGATCCGCTGCGTGCGCTCGTCCGTACTGCTCGGATGGCACGTCACACCTCACGGCTCGCCGCGGGCCTGACCGCCGACGACGAGGTCCTGCTCGACGCCCCGGACGAACGGCTCGGGCCCGCGCTGGTGGCGGCCGGCCGCGGCGACCACACCCCCGCGGCGAAGCTGCTGGCGACCACCCGGGAGGCCGCCGAGTGGGAGAACCGCGACCGGTACGCGCTGCGGCTCGCCGCCTTCGCCGACGCGCGCGACGCGTGGCTGCGGAGTTGGCACCGGGCCGCACCGCACGACCCGGACGTCCTGCTGGTCAGGGCCGAACTGGCGGTGGCCCGCGGCTGGCGCTCCCCCGCCCGAGCCGAACTGCTGCGCGAGGTCGGCCCGTTGATCACGGCAGCGGCCGAGGGCGAACCGCGCGATCCCGTGCCCTGGCGGATCGCGCTCGACCACGCCCGGGGCACCGGGCTCGGCCACTCCGGCTTCGAACAGCTGTGGGCGGAGGCGGTCCGCCGCTCACCGCACCACTACGGCTGTCATGTCTCGGCCCTGAAGTACCTGTCCGCCGCGTGGTACGGCTCGCACCGCGAAAGCTTCGACTTCGCCGAGCGGGCCGCCGAGGACGCGCTCCCCGGGTCACTCGTCCGGGCCCTGCCGGTGCGGGCGGCCTTCGCGTACCTCGCCGACGGCGGCGGCGCCGCGATCCCGCGCGAGCGCCTGGACCGGGCGGCGGACGGGGCGATCGCGCTCTCGGCCGAGTACGGGCCCGGCGACCCGTGGCCTGCCGAGGTCCGCAACCTGCTGGCCTACGTCCTCGTCAGGCTGGAGCGCTGGTCCGACGCCCTGGCCCAGTTACGGATGATCGGCCCGTACGCCACGTCGTTCCCGTGGGACCGCGTGTCGGACGATCCGCTGGGCCAGTTCCTCCAGCTGCGGGACGGCGTACGGCTGGAGGTGGCGTGCTCGATCCCGCTGCGCGCGCGTCGGAAGGGGCCTGCGCGGGCCGAAGGATAGCTCTCCCGGGAGGTCACCAAACGAGTACGGACGAACGCGCGCGGCCCGACGACCATTAGGCTCTGGCCTCGTGACCACCGTCCGGCTGCCGCTCTTCCCCCTGAACTCGGTGTTGTACCCGGGGCTCGTGCTTCCTCTGAACATCTTCGAGGAGCGCTATCGCGCCATGATGCGCGAGTTGCTGAAGACCCCCGAGGACCAACCCCGCCGCTTCGCCGTGGTCGCCATCCGCGACGGCCACGAGGTCGCGCCGAGCGCCCCGGGCATGCCGGATCCCACCGCGCTGCCCGACCGGGGCCCGACGGCGGGCTTCGGCGAGGAGCCGACGAAGGCGTTCCACTCCGTGGGCTGTATCGCGGACGCGGCCACCATCCGGGAGCGCGACAACGGCACGTACGAGGTCCTCGCGACCGGTACCACCCGCGTGCGCCTGCTGTCGGTGGACGCCACGGGTCCGTTCCTCGTGGCGGACCTGGAGGAGCTGCCGGAGGACGCGGGCGACGAGGCGGGCGCGCTCGCCGAGGGTGTCCTGCGGGCGTTTCGCCAGTACCAGAAGCGGCTCGCGGGCGCCCGGGAGCGCTCGCTGTCGACGGGTGCGGACCTGCCCGACGAGCCGGCCGTCGTCTCGTACCTGGTCGCGGCGGCGATGATGCTCGACACACCGGCCAAGCAGCGACTCCTCCAGGCCCCCGACACGGCGTCCCGGCTGCGGGACGAGCTGAAACTCCTGCGCGCCGAGTCCGCGATCATCCGTAGTCTGCCGTCGTTGCCCGCGTCGGAGCTGACGCGGGGCCCGACGAGCCTCAACTGACGCACACGAGAAGGCCGATGGCGAAGAAGTCGAAGAAGCAGCAGGCGGGCGGCACGCCCGCGACGGTGGCCCTGACGGCGGCGGGCGTGGAGTACACCGTGCACGCCTACGAGCACGATCCGGCGCACCCCTCCTACGGTGAGGAGGCGGCCGAGGCGATGGGCGTGTCGCCCGAGCGGGTCTTCAAGACCCTGGTGGCGGACGTCGACGGCGCGCTCGTGGTGGCGGTCGTGCCGGTGGCGGGCTCGCTGGACCTGAAGTCGCTGGCGACGGCGGTCGGCGGCAAGCGGGCGGCGATGGCCGACCCCACGCTCGCGGAGCGCACGACGGGGTATGTGCGGGGCGGGATCTCCCCCCTCGGCCAGCGCAAGCGGCTCCGCACGGTGCTGGACGCGTCGGCGGACGCGCACGCGACGATCTGCGTCTCGGCTGGGCGGCGGGGGCTGGAGGTCGAGCTGTCCCCCGGGGACCTCGCGAAGCTCACGGAGGCGGTGACCGCGCCGATCGCTCGCGCGTGACGTGCGGGGGACGGCGCGTTCTCGGCTGCCGGGCCGGTGGGCTTCTCGCGCAGTTCCCCGCGCCCCTGAAAAGCAGGGGCTGCGCCCCGTGCTTTTCACCCCGCGGCCCCGTCGCTTTCAGGCCCGTAGGCGCCTGATGCCTTTAGGGGCGCGGGGAACTGCGCGAGAAGCCCCACCGGGCCGCACTCGCCGACGCACCAGAACCCCCGAGCTGTCAGGCGCCCGAACATCACACCACCGACGCGCCGTACCCGTCCTTCCCCGGCTCGGACTCGAACGGCTCGGGATCACGCGGTCCGAACAGCGCCGTCAATCCGAGGTGCACCAGCAACCCCGCGAACGGCCACGCCAACAACGCCCCCTTCGCCGCGAGCTTCAGCGGCGCCGAGAACGTCACCCCCTGCCCGACCTCCTTGGCCCGCGCGGCGACATCGGTCCCGGGCCCGAGCCACACCCCGAGCCGCCACGCCACCACGGCCCCCAGCAGCCCGCCGACCATGAGCGCCACGGTGAGCGGCACCCCGCCACGCCGGCGCAGCAGGAAAACAACAAGGCCGCTGAGCGCACCCGCACCCAGGGCCAGCAGCGTGAACGTTCCGTCGACACCCACGGCCTGCTCGCCCTCGGTGTCCTTGAAGTAGACGGCCGAGCCGTCGGAGACGAGCGGCACGTGCGGCGCGAGCCACCACCACAGGACGCCCAGCACCGCGCCGCCGAGCAGCGCCATGACCACGGTGACGACGGCGGCCTCGATCACCTCGGTCCGGAGCCCGGGGCCGGCCGGCTTCTCCGGATTCTCCGACCCGTACCAGGGTTCCGCCCCGCCCCCACCGCTGGTGGGCGGCGGAGCCCACGGGTCGTTCGGGGACTGGTCGTGCGGCGGCGGTGGAGGAGTCAACGGTGCGGTCACTCTGCCATCGTGCCAGGCCCGCCCGCGCGCCGCGTCACCGGACGGCGGCCCGCCGGTACGCCCAGGTGGCGACGGCGAGCGAGACGACCCCGACCCCCGCGCACACGGCGAGGTTCCCGAGCACGAACGCCCAGTCGGGGTCCGGTCCGAACGTCCGCGCGAATGCCTCCACGCCGTACGTCGACGGCAGCAGGTCCCGGGCGAACTGCACGAAGCCCGGCATCCGGTCGGCCGGCAGCACGCCCAGCAGCAGCGCCGCCGACATGCCGAGCTGTCCGAGCACGGTGGCGAGCTCCGGGCGCGGGGCGAGCAGCCCCAGCGCGGCGCCCAGTCCGGCGAGCGCGGCCCCGGCCAGCGGGATCACGGCGGCGAGCACCCAGAGGTGGGTCAGCGGCAGCCCGAAGAGCACACAGCCGAAGACGGCGGTCACGACGGTCCCCGGCACGGTGAAGGAGGCGTACGCCCCCGCCGCGCCCAGCACCACGGCCGCCGGCGGCACCGGCAGCGTCGCGTAGTGGTCGAGTCCGCCGCTGGACCGCAGCTGCCCGAAGTACTGGGCCAGCAGGTTCAGCGCGACGAAGGCGACGACGAGCACCGCCGAGCCGGCGACCACGGCGTGCGCCTCGGCCCCGCCGTCCACCACTCCGCGCATCAGGATCATGATCCCGATCGACTGGAACGTGGCGACGAACAGGAGCGGGATCCGCGCGACCCGCGCCCGGGACAGCTGCGCCCGGTACACCGCGCAGAGCGACGGCCACAGGCGCGCGCGGGGCCCGAGCTCGGCGGCTCCGCGCTCCACGCGCTCCTCGACGGCCAGGGCCTTGCCCGGCAGGATCTCGGCGGGTACGACACTCACGTCGAGCTGCTCCTCTTCGCTTCGGCTGTCGCCCATTGTCGTACGGCTGCGGCAGCCCCGTCGTTCACCTGCGCACCGACTGTTCTCCGGCTCACGCCCGCGTCCCTCACCCCTTGACCAGTCCCTGAGCGCTGCCCGCGCTGCCGCCGAGCGCCAGGTAGACGTCCTCCAGGCTCGGTGTGGCGAGGGTGAAGTCGTCGAGCGCCACGAAGGCGGCGCCCCCGGTCACGGTGGCCACCACGGCACGCGCCTCCTCGGGCGCGAGCCGGAGCGTCCAGCGGCGCCCGGACTCCACGGCGCGCGGGCGCAGGGCCGCGACCTCGGGCACGTCCAGCGGTGCCTTCTCCCGCCACACCAGGTCGACCCGCACCTCGCCCGCGACCTGTTCCTTCAGCCCGGCCGGCGTGTCGCAGGCGATGACCCGGCCCTGGTCGAGGACGGCGACCCGGTCGAGCACGGTCTCGGCCTCGATGACGTTGTGGGTGACCAGCAGGACGGTGGTGCCGGACTCGGCGCGCCGCCGGTCGACAGCGGCCCACACGGCGCGCCGGGCCACCGGGTCCATTCCGCTGGTGGGCTCGTCGAGCACGAGCAGCGGACGCTCCCCGACGAGCGCGGTGGCGAAACAGGCGAGCCGACGCTGGCCGCCGGACAGCTTGTTCAGCGGCCGCGCGGCGAGTCCGGTCAGTCCCAGCTCCTCCAGTACGGCGTCCCGTTCGGCCCGCGCCCGCCGTACGTCCAGCCCGCGCAGCCGCCCGGTGGTCTCCGCGGCGAGCGCCACGGTCAGTTCGTCGAGGGCGGTCGACTCCTGCCCCAGATAAGCGAGGATCCGGGCGGCCCGCTCCGGGTGCCGCACGATGTCGTGGCCCAGGATGTCGACGGTGCCGTCGTCGGGCCGCATCAGCCCGGTCAGCTGTCGTACGAGGGTGGTCTTGCCGGCCCCGTTGGGCCCCAGCAGCCCGAAGATCTCCCCGCGCCGGACCTCCAGCGCCACCGCGTCGTTGGCCCGCACCTCGGGGGTCCCCGGCGTCCCGCGCCGTCCACGGGTCGCCGGATAGGTCTTGGTGAGCCCCCGCACAGCACACACGACGTCCCCGCCATGCCGGACCGCCTGTGCCGTACGCGTACTCACGAGGGACGAGCCTACGGGGTCCGGGGGCCCGTCCCCTCTCCGGGGCACCGCAGCGCGCCCCGTCAGGGGCGCGGGAAACTGCGCGACCAGCCAGAATCAACCCGCAGTCGCCCGAAAACAGTCAGCCCCGGCCCGTGAGGCGCCCTTACCGCTCCCCCGCCGGCGCGTGCTCGACCCCGGTCCGCACATCGATCTCCCGCCAGAACCCGGCCCTGATCGCATACCGGTCGTGCTCGTCGATCTGATCGTCCTTGTGCGCCAGCAGCCCGAACCGGGCGGCGTATCGCAGCAACTCCCCGTCCACCCGGTGCGGGACCCGCGGATACATCCCCGACAGCTTCTGCAGATGCGACTGGTCGGTCAGCCGGGCCATCCACCGCCGGGCGAACACCTGCCCGACCTCGAAGGGATCGCCCCCCACGGTCGTGATGTCCTCCTCCCGGTCGGCCCACCGCTGCTCCGCCGAGGTCAGCTGCGCCAGCGTCGGCATCGCCGCGGCCTCCGGCGGCTCCGCCGCGCCCCCGGGCCGGTCCACCCAGCCCTTGTCGGAGGACCACCTGAGCGTGGCGGTGGCCGGATGCTGCACGGCGTGGGCCCCCGGCCCCCGCATCGCCGCCAGGTCCTTCGGCGTCGGTACGCCCTTGGGCGCGGACGCCCGCTCCTCGCTGCCGTTGCGCGCGGCGCCGGCCGCCGAGGCGTGCTCGGGCTCTCCGGGTGACCGCTCGGCGGCCGCCGCGAGCGCCGACTCGGGCAGCGGCGCCGACAGGATCGCGGCGATCTCCGGCCGCGGCACCGGCTGGGGCGCGCAGACCCCGCCGAGGTCCTTGGCCCGTACGGCCTTGGTGATCCACATCCGGTCGAGGACCCGCCGCTCGTCGGCCTCGGCCACCAGGTCCTCGGACTGGTTGTAGTCGCCGTCGGCGGCCTGCACGGCCCACAGGTGGACGGCGACGCCGTGCTCCTTGGCGGCCATCATGCCGGGCAGCAGATCCCCGTCGCCGGTCACGAGGACCACGTCGGAGCAGGCGCGGTTGCGGGCCAGTTCGGTCAGTTCGGCGTGCATGGCGGCGTCCACGCCCTTCTGCGCCCAGCGTCCGTCGCTGCGGGTCAACGCGCCGAGCCGGACGGTCACCCGGGGCATCACGCGCAGCCTGCGGTGCTCGGGCTGCGGGACGCGGTCGGGGGCGCCGTCGAACCAGTAGATGCGCAGCAACGGCCGTTCGGTGTCGGCCTCGGCGCGTTCGCGCAGCCCCTGGATGAGGGCGGCGTGATCGACGGTGATGCGGGAGCGGGAGGGTTCCCCGGCGAGGAGGCTGGCGGCCGCGCCGAGCAGATACCCGGCGTCCACCAGGACGATGCAGCGGTCCACGCGATCCACCCTCTTTCCGGGAGGTTTGCTTCGGGCTTCCTTCGAGTCTGCCCGACCGCGCGGAGGTTAACGGCCGGAACTCGATCTTCGGCGTGGCGTATCCGGGCGCGCGCCCCCGTGGCGCGGCGCTCGGTCCGACAACTCTCGTCACGGACGGTGATTTTCCGAAATGCGGACCTTGTCATGCTATGTGAGTCTGGTCGCGGCCCTGGCCCCTAGATCCCCCACAGGAGGCAGATCACCATGGCCAAGAACAAGAAGCAGGACCGTAAGCAGCCCCAGTCCGAGCGTGGTCAGCAGCAGGCCCAGCAGTCCTCGCTGGAGACACAGGCCGAGCAGCGCGCGACCCAGGTGACGCCCGGCGACATGGCCCGCAAGGGCCGGCAGAAGCGCTTCGGTCACAACTGACATCTGCGTGAAGGCTGTTGCAGCCCAGGTACACCGAGGGGCGCGTCCGGAACACCGGATGCGCCCCTCGCGCGTTCACGCCCGTCGCGGGCCCCGAGTTGGTCCGAGGTCCACCCGGGTCCGCTCAGCCGGCCAGGCAGGACGGGCCGAGCAGTACCTTCAGGTCGCCGAAGAGGGCCGGGTCGGGCTTGACCCGGTGCCGGTCGAGGCGGAGCACGGTCGTCTTCGTCGGGCCCTGGAGCCTGATCCGGACCTCGCTGTCGCCCCTGTGGTGGGTGAGGATCTCGCCGAGCCGGCTCACCATGGGCGGGGTGACGCGGGTGGCGGGGATGGTGAGGATCACCGGCGCGTTGGTGCCCGCGTTCGACAGGTCGGGGACCTGCATCTCCATGGCGACGAGCCGCGGCACGTCCTCGCGCTTGTCGAGGCGGCCCTTGACGAACACGACGGCGTCCTCGACGAGTTGCGTGGAGACGAGCTGGTAGGTCGCCGGGAAGAACATGCACTCGATGGAGCCGGCCAGGTCCTCGACGGTGGCGATGGCCCAGGCGTTGCCCTGCTTGGTCATCTTGCGCTGGAGGCCCGAGATGATGCCGCCGATGGTGACGACCGCGCCGTCCGCGTGCTCACCGCCGGTGAGTTGGGCGATGCCCGCGTCGGCCTTGTCGGCGAGCACGTGCTCCAGGCCGAAGAGGGGGTGGTCGGAGACGTAGAGACCGAGCATCTCCCGCTCCTGGGCGAGGAGATAGGTCTTGTCCCACTCGTCGGTGGTGAACTCCACGTCGAGCCCGAAGCCCGGCTCGCTGGTGTCGTCCTCGCCCATGCCGCCGAAGAGGTCGAACTGGCCCTCGGCCTCCTTGCGCTTGACCGCGACCACGTTGTCGATCATCGGGTCGAAGTGCGCGGTGAGGCCCTTGCGGGTGTGCCCCATGGAGTCGAAGGCGCCCGCCTTGATCAGCGACTCCGTGGTCCGCTTGTTGCAGGCGACCGCCTCGACCTTGTCGAGGTAGTCCGGGAAGGAGGCGTACTTCCCCTTGGCCTTGCGGCTGCGGATGATCGACTCCACCACGTTCGTCCCGACGTTGCGGACGGCGGAGAGGCCGAAGAGGATCACGTCGTCGCCCTGGGCGGCGAAGTTCTGCTCGGACTCGTTGACGTTCGGCGGGAGCACCTTGATCTTCATGCGCCGGCACTCGTTGAGGTAGACCGCCGACTTGTCCTTGTCGTCCTTGACCGAGGTGAGCAGCGCGGCCATGTACTCGGCCGGGTAGTTGGCCTTGAGGTACGCCGTCCAGTAGGAGACCAGGCCGTACGCGGCGGAGTGGGCCTTGTTGAAGGCGTAGCCGGCGAAGGGGACCAGGACGTCCCACAGGGCCTGGATGGCCTCGTCGCTGTAGCCGTTCTTCTGGGCGCCGGCCTGGAAGATGGTGAAGTTCTTCGCCAGTTCCTCGGGCTTCTTCTTGCCCATCACCCGGCGGAGGATGTCGGCCTCGCCAAGGGAGTACCCGGCGATGATCTGGGCCGCCTTCTGCACCTGCTCCTGGTAGACGATCAGGCCGTAGGTGACCGCGAGGACCTCCTGGAGCGGCTCCTCCAGCTCCTTGTGGATCGGGGTGATCTCCTGGCGGCCGTTCTTGCGCTCGGCGTAGTTGATGTGCGAGTTCATGCCCATCGGGCCGGGCCGGTAGAGGGCCGAGACGGCGGAGATGTCCTCGAAGTTGTCGGGCTGCATCTGGCGGAGCAGCGAGCGCATCGGGCCGCCGTCGAACTGGAAGACACCGAGCGTGTCACCGCGGCAGAGCAGTTCGAAGGTCCTGGGGTCGTCCAGCGGGAGGGAGAGCATCTCCAGGTCGATGCCCTTGTTGGCCTTCACCATCTTGATGGCGTCGTCCATGATCGTGAGGTTGCGCAGGCCGAGGAAGTCCATCTTCAGCAGGCCGAGCGACTCGCACTGCGGGTAGTCCCACTGGGTGATGGTCACGCCGTCGGTGTGCCGCACCCAGATCGGGGCGTGGTCGACGATGGGCTCGCTGGACATGATCACGCCGGCCGCGTGCACACCCATCTGCCGGACCAGGCCCTCCACGCCCTTGGCGGTGTCGATGACCTTCTTCACGTCCGGTTCGTTCTCGTACATCGCCCGGATCTCGCCCGCCTCGCTGTAGCGCGGGTGGGAGGGGTCGGTGATGCCGTTGAGGTCGATGCCCTTGCCGAGGACGTCGGCGGGCATGGCCTTGGTGAGCCGGTCACCCATCGCGTACGGGTAGCCCAGCACGCGCGCGGAGTCCTTGATGGCGTTCTTCGCCTTGATCTTGCCGTAGGTGCCGATCATGGCGACCTTGTCGGCGCCGTACTTCTCCGTCACGTACCGGATCACCTCGACGCGCCTGCGCTCGTCGAAGTCGATGTCGACATCGGGCATGGAGATGCGCTCGGGGTTGAGGAACCGCTCGAAGATCAGGCCGTGCGGGATGGGGTCGAGGTCGGTGATGCCCATGGCGTACGCGACGATCGAGCCGGCCGCGGAGCCTCGGCCGGGGCCGACCGCGATGCCCTGCTTCTTGGCCCACATGATGAAGTCGGCGACCACGAGGAAGTAGCCCGGGAAGCCCATCGAGATGATGGTGTCCATCTCGTACTCGACCTGCTTCATGCGGTCGTCCGGGATGCCGTCCGGGAAGCGGCGGTGCATGCCGCGCATGGTCTCCTCGCGGAACCAGCTGACCTCCGTGTACCCCTCGGGGATGTCGAACTTCGGCATCAGGTTCCGGGCCTCGAACATGCCCGAGGTGTCGATCTGCTCGGCGACCAGCAGGGTGTTGGCGCAGCCCTCCTGCCAGGCGTCCGAGGAGTCGATGGCGTACATCTCGTCCGTGGACTTCAGGTAGTAGCCGGTGCCGTCGAACTTGAAGCGGTCCGGGTCGGAGAGGTTCTTGCCGGTCTGGATGCACAGCAGGGCGTCGTGCGCGGTCGCCTCGTGCGCGTACGTGTAGTGCGAGTCGTTGGTGACCAGCGGGGGGATGCCGAGCTTCTTGCCGATCTCCAGCAGGCCGTCGCGGACCCGGTGCTCGATCTCGATGCCGTGGTCCATCAGCTCCAGGAAGTACCGGTCCTTGCCGAAGATGTCCTGGTACTCGGCGGCCGACTTCAGGGCCTCGTCGAACTGGCCGAGGCGCAGCCGGGTCTGCAGCTCGCCGGAGGGGCAGCCGGTGGAGGCGATGAGCCCCTCGGACCACTGGGAGATGGTCTCCTTGTCCATCCGGGGCCACTTCTGCAGCCAGCCCTCGGCGTACGCGTCCGAGGAGAGCTTGAAGAGGTTGTGCAGGCCCGTCTTGTTCGCCGCCCAGATCGTCTTGTGCGTGTAACCACCCGAACCGGAGACGTCGTCCCGCTTCTGGTGCGGCTGGCCCCACTGGATCTTGCGCTTGTTGCGGCGGGACTCCGGGGCGACGTACGCCTCGATGCCGATGATCGGGGTGACGCCGGCCTTCTTCGCGGTGTGGAAGAAGTCGTACGCCCCGTGGAGGTTGCCGTGGTCGGACATCGCGATGTGGGTCATGCCCATCTCGTTGCACGCGTCGAACATGTCCTTCAGCCGCGCGGCACCGTCCAGCAGCGAGTACTGGGTGTGGACGTGCAGGTGCGTGAACGGCGGCTTTGACACGGCTTCGGCCTCCAGGGGACACAGGGAAAACAGGCGTGAACGACTTCCCCACGGGCTGCGGACAGTCTGGGGGACAGCGTCGAAGTCTATGCCTCGGCACTGACACGGGGGATCAATACTGTGGCGCGAAGCGTCTCGATGAGGGGTGGTGGTCGGGCGACGGGCGGGCCTCCCCCCGTACCTTTCGGGGAGGAGTCGTGGGCACTCCCGTGCGCGCTCGCACGTTGTGAGGTCGACCCACCCGTGATCCACCAGGAGGCACCCAGCGATGTCGGTTCCGCAGCTCAACGACGAGCGACGCGGTGAGGAGATCCTCGCCGTCTTCGACACCGCCTTCGGCCAGCTCCTGGCCGCCGACCCGGCCGCGTTCCGCGTGAAGTTCCGGAAGATGGCGGCCTCGGCCTTCGCGTTCTACCGGGGCACGGCGTGCCTGTTCTACAAGGACCTGGAGGAGGAGAACGCCGGGCGGGGTGGTGGGAGCGAAGGTGCCGGTCCGTACCTGGACGAGCGCACCTCGCGCGTGTGGATCCACGGCGACCTGCACGCGGAGAACTTCGGCACGTACATGGACTCCACGGGCCGCCTGATCTTCAACGTCAACGACTTCGACGAGGCGTACGTCGCCCCCTTCACCTGGGACCTGAAGCGCTTCGCCGCCTCCGTGGCGCTCATCGGGTACGCGAAGGCGCTGAGCGACGAGCAGATCACGGAGCTGGTGGAGATCTACGCGGCCGCCTACCGCGAGCGGATCCACGCCATAGCGACCGGCGCCAAGCGGGACGAGGTGCCCCCGTTCACCCTGGACACCGCTCAGGGCCCGCTGCTGGACGCTCTGCGCGACGCCCGCTCGCTGACCCGCTTCGGCCTGCTGGACTCGATGACGGAGATCCGCGACTTCGAGCGCCGCTTCGCACCGGGCGGCGGCTCCATCGAGCTGGACGCGGCCACGCGCTACAAGGTGCTGGCCGCCTTCGACGGCTATCTGGAGACGCTCCCGGAGTCGTCCCTGACCCGCCCCGACTCGTACCGGGTGAAGGACGTCGTCGGCCGCCGGGGCATCGGCATCGGCTCGGCGGGGCTGCCGTCGTACAACATCCTGCTGGAGGGGCAGAGCGACGCCCTGGAGAACGACGTCGTGATCTACATCAAGCAGGCCCAGACCCCGGCCGTCTCCCGGCACATCACCGACCAGCGCATCCGTGACTACTTCGAGCACGAGGGCCACCGCACGGTGATCTCCCAGCGCGCTCTGCAGGCGCACGCGGACCCGTGGCTGGGCTGGACCGAGCTGGACGGCGCCGGGCAGCTGGTCGCCGAGGTCTCGCCGTACGCGGTGGACCTGGACTGGAGCGACATCGACGACCCGGAGGAGATCGCGGCGGTCGTCGCCGATCTCGGCCGGGCCACGGCCACGATGCACGCGGCGGCGGACGACCTGACCGGGCAGTCCCTGGTGCCGTTCTCCACGGAGCGGGCCATCGACGCGGCCATCGCGGCGGACGAGGAGGGCTTCGCCCCGCTCCTGGTGGACTTCGCCCACGCGTACGGGGCCCGCGCGCGTGCGGACCACCAGATCTTCGTCGACCTCTTCCGCAACGGCCGGATCCCCGGTCTGTAGCCGTCCGAGCCGTCCGAGCCGTCCGGCATCCTTCCGAATGCGCCACCCACAGGGGCCCTTTAGCGGTCCCTTACGGGTGAACGTGGGAGACTCTCCGACGCCATGGACATATCCGGGACCCACTTCAGAGCCGTACGCGCGGTGCTGTTCACGACGGTCGTCGTGACGCTCGGCACCGCGTCGCACGTGCTGCTGTCCGGGGTCCCGCTCCCGCTGACCACCGTCGCCGCGATCACCGCCGTCGTCTTCGCCGTCTCGTACGCGCTGGCGGGCCGTGAGCGCGGCTTCGGACGGATCGCCGGCGTACTGATCCCGCTGGAGCTGGCCGCCGACACGGTGTTCACCGCGGGCCAGCACGCCTGTTACGGCGAGGCGGGCGGCCCGGTCACCGGTCCGCTGCGGCAGGTCGGGCTCGACGTGCTGTGCGGCGGCAGCGTCGGCGCACCGCTGGCGCGGGTCACCGGCGGCTCCGAGCGGGCGGCCACGCTGCTGGCGGGCGCCGGCCCGACCGCCGCCTGGCTGCTGCTCGCCGCGCACGTCGGCGTGGGCCTGCTGGCCGCCGCCTGGCTGCGCCGGGGCGAGCGGGCGCTGGCCCAGCTGCTGGAGGCCGCGGTCGCCGCCGGCTTCCGGCCGCTGCTGATCGCGGTCGCCTCCGTCCTGGTACGGCCCGCCCCGGCGGAGCACCGGCCGCGGCGCGTCGCGGACCGTACGGCCACCGCCCGCACCCTTCTCTTCGCCCACTCCCTGGGACGGCGTGGACCGCCGTGCTCGGTCACGTTCGCGTGACCGCCTTCCGAGCACGAGCACATCCACGTCACACCCATCCGCGCACCCCGGGTGCGCGTTCCCCAGGGAGTCACCCTTATGAGCAAGCGGAACAGCAACGCGGCGAAGTCGGCGGCCCGTGAGCGGCTGCGTCTGGAGCGCGAGCGTCAGGCCAAGCGCGCGAAGGTCAGGCGCCAGGCGATCGTGGCGTCGTCGATCGTCGCGGTCCTCGCGATAGCGGGCGGCATCGGCTACGCCGTCGTCCAGAACAACAAGCCCACCAAGTGGGAGGCGGCCGCCGACGCCACGGTGGTCGCGCCCTCCAACACCTCGGGCAAGAACGGCACCACCGTCCTGATCGGCGACTCCAAGTCCGACAACGTGGTCCACCTGTACGAGGACCCGCGCTGCCCGGCCTGCGCCAGCTTCGAGCAGACCGTCGGCGAGACGGTGAACAAGGGCATGGAGGACGGCGACTACAAGCTCTCCTTCACCCTCGGCGCCTTCCTCGACGGCAACCTCACCGGCGAGGGCTCGAAGAACGCGCTGAGCGCGCTCGGCGCCGCCCTGGACGTGAGCCCCGAGGCCTTCCTCGACTACAAGGCCGCGCTGTACTCGACGAAGTACCACCCGTCGGAGTCGACCGACGAGTTCGCCAAGGACAGCTATCTGATCAAGGTCGCGAACACGGTCGACGCGCTGAAGAACAACAAGAAGTTCCAGGACGCCGTCGAGAAGGGCACCTACGACGCCTGGGCGATGCGGATGAGCAAGTCCTTCACCGACGCCGAGGGGGTCGAGTCGACCCCGACCATCAAGATCAACGACAAGACGGTCAAGAACCCGTCCTCGGTCGCGGACTGGGAGACGGCGCTCAAGGACGCGGGCGTGACGAAGTAGCGACCTGGCGGCCTGGTGGCCGTAGCCGCGTGCTCGACGCGGCTACGGCCACCGGCTGCGGCTACGGCTGGGGCTACGGCGCGATGTACGGCTTGACGCGCTTGCGGTAGTCCTCGGGCCGGACCTCGTTGTAGTACTTGTCCGCGTCCTCGTCGTCCGAGGTGAAGATGTAGGCCGGGCACTCGTCGGACTCGGCCTTGCCGCTGTGCGCGTACTGCTCCTTGCCGGTGCGCGCCACGACGACCCGCAGCCGGTACTCGGTGTTGTACGTCTTGATCTTCAGCGGCTTGCCGTCGGCCTCCATGTCGCAGACCTTGCCGGTCGCGGTGACCTTGGTGCGCTCGACGCAGACCACCAGCTCCGTCTGGGCCGGCTTGTCCTCGTAGCCGAGGAACCAGCCCTTGGGGAAGTCGCCGTCGAGGGGCACGCTGCTGTTCCAGCCGTCGCCGGTGCTGTTCATGAGCTGGGCCGGGTGCACGGTCTTCTTCGTGCGGTCGTAGGCCGGCAGTCCCGCGAAGCCGAGTCCGTCCGTGCAGACCCGCTCCAGGTCCTGGGTGGTCAGCGGAACCTCCGGTTCGTCGGCGGCGGCACCGGCCGACGAACCGCCGCCGCTGCCTCCCCCGGTGCTCCCGGTGCTGACGCTGCTCCCGGTGGATGACGAGCACCCGCACAGGACCACACCCAGCACTCCGGCGGCGACCCACACCCGGGCACGCTGCATCGACGACCTCCCTGCCTGAAGAGAAAAGAAGCAGGCAGGGCATGTCCCCCCGGGTCATGCCCTGTCCCCCTGCCCTGCCGAGACAGAAGCGTGCCGGACCCCGGGGCGCCCGGCATCGGGGAAGAGCCCCCATGTAGTTGTGCGGCTCCTGTGAAACCGGGGGCTACTCTGTACGCGCCTCGAAGACGCCTGCGAGGGGCGCCCGGCGGGGTGTCGTGCGGGGGCCGCCGCCCGGCGTACGCCTGGGGGACGTACGCGAGGCGTACGGGGGCGTGCGGGGGCGTGCGGGGGTTGTCACGACCATCCCAACAGGGCGCAGGGGGCCTGGAGTTGTCGTCTTTCTCGGAGCCGTCGCTCTCTTCGGAGCCGTCGTTCTCTTCAGAGCCGTCGTTCTCTTCGCTGTCCTCGCCCGCGCTGGTCGGCAGGGAGGCGGAGCGCGAGCTACTGGGAGCCGTCCTCCGGGCGGGCCGTAACGGGCGGGGTTCGTCGGTCTTCCTGCTGGGCGAGCCCGGCATCGGCAAGTCCCGGCTCGTCGAGGAAGCCGCGTCCGCCGCCGCACGCGCCGGGGCGCGTGTCCTACGCGGACGAGCCGCGTCCGCCGGGCGCTCGGTGCCACTGCGCCCCCTCGCGGAGGCCGTGTTCTCCGGGTTACGGGGCGAGGGGGCGCCCTCGGACGGGGATCTGGGCCTCTACGAGCCGCTGCTGACCCGGCTGTGCGGGCTCGCACCGCAGGACGGCGCGCCCCTCGTCGGATACGCCGAGGCGGTGCTGCGGCTCCTGCACGTCCTCGGCCGGGACGGCGGCTGCGTCCTGATACTGGAGGACCTGCACGACGCCGACGCCGACACGCTCGCCATCGTCGACTACCTGACCGACAACCTCTCCGGGCAGCGGACGGTCCTGCTGGCGACCCTGCGCGGCGAGTCCGGCCCCGCGCTCGACCTCGCCGGGGCCGCCACGTCCCGTCGTACGGCCCGCACGATCCGCCTCGCCCGCCTCGGGCCGGCCGGCACCGCCGAGCTGGCGGCCCGCTGCCTTGGCCACGAGTCCGTCGACGACGTCCCGACCGCCGTGCTGAACCGGCTGCACACCGTGTCCGAGGGCGTCCCGTTCGTGGTGGAGGAACTGCTGCGCGCCATGGTCGACGGCGGCGGTCTCGTCCGGGACGGGGACTCCCGCTGGACGGTGGCGGGCTCCCTCGACGCCGGTGTCCCCGCCACCGTCGCCGCCGCCG
The DNA here is from genome assembly GCF_033794485.1 of Streptomyces sp. MB09-02B. Taxonomy (NCBI): domain Bacteria; kingdom Bacillati; phylum Actinomycetota; class Actinomycetes; order Kitasatosporales; family Streptomycetaceae; genus Streptomyces; species Streptomyces sp. MB09-02B. Next base: position 5,824 of record NZ_JARGEE010000028.1, on the reverse strand, counting down.
TCCTGCAACGCGTGGACCAGCTGCCGCCCTCCGGTGTCGCCCTCCTGGAGGCGGCGGCGGTCCTCGGCCGACGCTTCCCCGTCGACATCGCCGCCCGCGCCGCCGGCCTTGACCGCGCCACCGCCCTCGCCCAACTCCGCCACGCCTCCCACGCCCACCTCGTCTCCGGCGCCGCCACCCCCGCCGATCCCGGCTGGCACACCTTCCGCCACGCCCTCACGGCCGACGCCATCACCCACCGCCTGCTCCCGGCCGAACGGGCGGCCCTGTGCCTGGCGGCGGCGGACGCGATCGAGGGGGCGTGGGGAGTGAGCGGCGAGGAGACGATCTCGGGCGGGACGCGTGCCGGTGGGCCCACCCCGACACGCCCGACCGCCCCAGACCCAGCGGCCCACGACACGCCGAGCGCCGGGCGCACCCATTCCCCAGAGCCCCCTGGTGTGCCCGGCGGGCAGCCTCGGGGCCGCGGCCCCGCCGACCGCCCCGAACCACGAACCAGCGAGGACGCCGGTGACGATCTGTACCGGCTCGCCGCGGAGTTGTGTGTCGCCGGGGGGCGGCCGGCGAGGGCGGCCGGGTTGCTCGCCCGGGCCGGTCGGCAGGCCGTCGCGCGGGGCGCGCTGCTGACCGCCGTCGAACTCCTCGACCGGGGCCTGGAACTGATCGCCGACACGCCGGACGCGCCGCCCGAGGCCGTGGCCCGGCTGCTGGAGGAACTGCTCGGCACGCTGGTGCTCACCGGCGACGTACGGCGCGTACCCGAACTCGGTGACCGGCTGGAGCGTGTCCTGACGGTGTCCGGCGCTCCGGCCGGCCGTCGGGCCGCGGGCTTCCTGACCCGGGCCCGGGCCGCGGCGACCGCCCAGCAGTGGGAGGAGGGCCTGACCGCCGTACGGCAGGCGAGGGACCTGCTCGGCGACACGCCCGACCCGGCTTCCCGCGCCTCGTTGGACGCGGTCGCCGCCCACCTGGTGCTCAACTCACAGCGCCCGGACCGGCTGGAGACCGCTCGCGCGCTCGCCGAGGGCGCCGTCGCGACCGCCGAGGAGGTGGGGTTGCCGGAGGTGGCGTGCAAGGCGCTCAACATGCTCGGGTACTGCCTGCGCCCCCGGGACCTGGGGGAGGCGGAGGACGCGTTCGCCCGCCTGGTCGCCACCGCCGAGGCACACGCGCTGCCGGTGTGGCGGATCCGGGGTCTGCTGGAACTGGGCGTGCTCGACCGCGTCCGGTTCACCGGCACGGACCGACTGCTCGCCGCGCGCGGGGCCGCCGAGGACACCGGCGCGGTGCTCATGACCGCCTGGGCCGACATGCATCTGACCCTCGCCCACATTCTGCGCGACGAACAGGACCGGGCCGCGGAGTCCGCGCGACGCCTCCGGGAGACGGCCCGCCGACTGCGGTTGCGCGAGGTGGAGTTGATCGGTGCCGGCGTGGACGGGATCATCGCCGCCTCGCTCGGGGAGCGCGAGAAGCTCGACGCCACCCTGCGCACGCTGGAGCGCGCGCTCGCCGGGCGCAGCGCCGGGGCGCTCTGGGGCTACGCCGACACCTCGGTGTGGGGCTGGGCCCAGGGCATCTGCTCCCTGCTGCGGGAGGAACCCGACCGCGCGCTGGCCGAGTTCACCGAGGCGGACGCCGTCATGCGGGCCCTGCCCAGCACCCGTGGCGTCACCGGCTTCCTCGGGCCGTACCTCCTGCTGCGTACCCTGCGCGGCACGACCGACTGGGGCGAACTCGACGGCCCCGGCACCGAACGACTCGCCCAGGTCCACTGGGACCGCCCCTTCGCCGGCTGGTCCCGGGCCGTCCTGCTGGGCCGCGAGGGCCGGACCGCCGAGGCCGCCAAGACGGCGGAGGAGGCCCTGACCGACACCGCCGCGATCCCGCTGGCCGCCCACCTCTGTCTGCGGCTGGGCGCCCAGGCCGCACTCGTCGACGGCTGGGGCCGACCCGTCGCATGGCTGCGCGCCGCCGAGCAGTTCTTCCACGAGCGGGGCACGACCCGCGTGTCCGCCGCGTGCCGGGCGCTGCTGCGCGACGCCGGTTCCCCCGTCCCGCGCCGCCGTCAGGGGCACGACACGATCCCGGGAGAACTGCGTCGTGTGGGGGTGACCGCCCGGGAGTACGAGGTGCTGCGTCTGCTCGCCGCCCGGCTCGGCAACCAGGAGATCGCCGACCACCTCTTCCTCTCCCCCCGCACCGTCGAGAAGCACCTCGCCAGCCTCCGCCACCGCACCGACAGCTCCGACCGCGCGGCCCTGATCGCCCTGGCCAGACGCTACGCCGACGATCGGTGACCGCCGGGGGCACGGGCTCCCCAAAGCCCTGATCGCGGAGTCCGATCCGACGAACAACGCACGGCTGTCTGAACATTGAGCGGATTTCGGGCCTCTGTCTTACCTCCGGCCCTACCCATCAGTAATCTCATCGGCCGTGACCAGTCGCAGATCTCACTCCAGCCCCGACTCCCCGACCCTGCCCACGAGTTCGTCCGCCCCGAGTCGCCGTACGGTGGTCAAGGCGGCCACGGCCGGAGCCGTCCTCGCGGCACCGCTGGCGGCCGCGACACCGGCACGCGCGGCCGAGTCCCCGGCCTTCCTGCACGGGGTCGCCTCCGGTGATCCGCTGCCCGACGGTGTCCTGCTGTGGACCCGGGTGACGCCCGACGCAGCCGCGCTGCCCGGCTCCGGCGTCGGCCCGGACGTCGAGGTCGGCTGGACCGTCGCCCTGGACAAGGCGTTCACCACCATCGTCGCCAAGGGGTCGACGACCGCGAGCGCCTCCTCCGACCACACCGTCAAGGCGGACGTACGCGGCCTGGCGCCCGCCACGAACTACTGGTTCCGTTTCTCGGCCGGCGGCACCGACTCCCCCGTCGCGCGCACCCGTACCGCCCCCGCCGCCGACGCGTCCGTCACCGGCCTGCGCTTCGGCGTGGTGTCCTGCGCCAACTGGGAGGGCGGGTACTTCGCGGCCTACCGTCATCTCGCCGCGCGCGGTGACCTGGACGCGTGGCTGCACCTCGGCGACTACATCTATGAGTACGGCACCGGCGAGTACGGCACCCGCGACAGGGTCGTACGCCCGCACGCGCCGGCCCACGAGATCCACTCCCTCGCCGACTACCGCGTCCGGCACGCCCGTTACAAGACCGACCCGGACCTCCAGGCCCTGCACGCGGCCGCGCCGGTCGTCGCCATCTGGGACGACCACGAGATCGCCAACGACGCCTGGTCGGGCGGCGCCGAGAACCACACCGAGGGCACGGAGGGCGCCTGGGCGGCCCGTCAGTCGGCGGCCAAGCAGGCCTACTTCGAGTGGATGCCGGTGCGCCCGGCCGTCGCGGGCACCACCTACCGGCGGCTGCGTTTCGGCAAGCTCGTCGACCTCTCGCTCCTCGACCTGCGCTCCTTCCGGTCGCAGCAGGTGGGCATAGGCGACGGCGAGGTCGACGACCCGGACCGTACGCTGACGGGCCGGGCGCAGCTCGACTGGCTGAAGGCCGGGCTGAAGTCCTCCGACACGACCTGGCGCCTGGTCGGCAACTCGGTGATGATCGCCCCGTTCGCCCTCGGCAACCTCACCGCCGACCTCTTCGAACCCCTCGCCGAACTGCTGGGCCTGCCGAGGGAAGGGCTCGCCCTCAACCCGGACCAGTGGGACGGCTACACCGACGACCGCCGCGAACTCCTCGCCCATCTGCGGCAGAACGCCATCCGCAACACCGTCTTCCTCACCGGCGACATCCACATGGCCTGGGCCAACGACGTGCCGGTCAACGCCGGTACGTACCCACTGTCGGCCTCCGCCGCCACCGAGTTCGTGGTCACGTCGGTCACCTCCGACAACCTGGACGACCTGGTCAAGGTCCCGGAGGGCACCGTTTCCGCCGTGGCCTCACCGCTGATCCGCGCCGCCAACCGGCACGTCCACTGGGTCGACACCGACCGGCACGGCTACGGCGTCCTGGACATCACCGCCGCGCGGGCCCAGATGGACTTCTACGTCCTGTCCGACCGCACGAAGCCCGACTCGACCTCGTCCTGGGCGCGCTCGTACCGGACACGGAGCGGGACGCAGAAGGTGGAGCGGACGTACGACCCGGTGTGATCCCGCCCGGGTCTCACAGGGTTGTGAGGAAGCCGAGGGCCACGTGCCAGGTGGCCTCGGCGGCCTCCTCGTCGTAGTCGGGGAGGTCGGGATCGGTGTAGAGGTGGCCGGCGCCGGCGTATCTGTAGACCTCGACGTCGGCACCGGCCTTGCGCATCTGCAGGTACCAGGCGCTCAGCCAGTCGTCGGGCTCGAAGGGGTCGGGCTCCGCCACATGCAGTTGGACGGGCAGATCGTCCACGGAAGCGTTCACGGCGATGTCCGACGTGCCGTGCAGGAGCAACAGCCCGCGCGCGTTCTTGTCGCCCAGGGCGAGGGTCTGCGCGACGGCGGCACCGAGCGAGAACCCGGCGTAGACGATCCCTCGCTCCGAGTAGGGCGCGGCGGCCAGGACCGCCCGCTTCAGGACCTCTTCCCGGCCCAGCTCCTCGTTGAGGGCCCTGCCCTCCTCGACCGTGTCGAACGTCCGGCCGTCGAAGAGGTCGGGGGTCCACACCTCGTGTCCGGCGGCGCGCAGCCGGTCCGCCGCCCGGTGCACTGCGGGCCGCAGACCGTAGATCGAGTGGAAGAGCATGATGTTCATGGGGCCATGGTGCCAGCCGGGTCCGACAGCGGGTCCGCCGCCCGGCTCCGCGCCCGGCTCCCGCGCCCATACCCCGAGCGCGGCCGAAGTCACATGTTCATCACCCCGCGCGGCCGGTTACGTTCGAAGGCATGGAGAACCTACTCCGCCCATTGATCGTCATCGGTGGCTCGGTCGTCCTCACGCTGCTCATCGGCTGGACGACCGACCTGCTGCTGCGCAAAGCGGACCAGCGGCACCACGAGACACCCCTGTGGGGCCTGCTGCGCCGCGGCCGCATCCCCTACCAGCTGGTCCTGTGCGCGGCCTTCCTCAGAGCGTCGTACGACGAGGCGCAACTGCTGGAACAGCACCGCACCGCCGTCGGCCGCACCCTGACGCTGGTGCTGATCGGCGCCACGGCCTGGCTGGTGATCCGCATCGCGGCGGCGATAGTGGAGACGACGTACAGCCGTTACGCCCGCGCCCACCGCGATCCGGCCCGGGTACGCCGGGTACGGACCCAGGTGACGTTGATCATGCGGGTCGTCTCGGCGATCGTCGGTGTGGTGGCCGTGGCCGCGATGCTGCTGACGTTCCCGGCGATGCGCGCGGCCGGCGCCTCACTGCTGGCCTCGGCCGGCCTCCTGGGCATCGTCGCCGGTATCGCCGCGCAGTCCACGCTGAGCAACCTCTTCGCCGGGCTGCAGATCGCCTTCGGCGACATGGTCCGCCTCGGTGACGTGGTCGTGGTGGAGGGCGAGTGGGGCACGGTCGACGAGATCACCCTCACGTTCCTGACGGTCCGTACCTGGGACGAGCGCCGGATCACGATGCCGGTGTCGTACTTCACCTCGAAGCCGTTCGAGAACTGGTCGCGGGGCGGCGCCCAGATGACCGGCACGGTCTTCCTGCACGTCGACCACGCCGCGCCGCTGTCCGCGATGCGTGAGCGGCTCCGCGACATCCTGCGTTCCTGTCCCGCCTGGGACGGCCGTCACTACGACCTGACGGTCACCGACTCGACGCCCTCCACCATGGAGGTGCGCGCCCTGATGACCGCCAAGGACCCGGACGACCTGTGGACCGTCCGCGTCACCGTCCGCGAACAGCTCATCCAGTGGCTGACCGAGACCCACCCCTACGCCC
>NZ_JARGEE010000289.1:0-11759 GCF_033794485.1 Streptomyces sp. MB09-02B | reverse complement strand
AGGCCAGGGCAAGGCCCACATCCAGCACGTCCTGACCGCCATCGCCGTCAACATCGAACGGCTCAGCGGACTTTCGCCGACCGAGGAAGCAACCATGCCTCAACGGCCGACTGCCTTCCAGAACTACCTCGACCAGCCCGTCATCCACGGCGCTCGTCCCACTCACAGGGGCCTTCCCGGCCTCGGTGTCACTCGTCACGTCAGTCATCAACTGTCGCTTCCAGCTCGGGAGTTACACCCCTCACCGTACAGACCCGGCCTGGGCCGAACACCTCGCCCGGGCCCGGGTGCTGGAAGCCGAGCACGGGCGGGTATGCGCCCGCATCCGGCACCTGAACGACGCGCTGGCCCGGGCGGCGGCCCGCTGGGCCGTCGACCAGGCCGCCGCGCTCGGCGCGAGCGTCATCTACCTAGAAGACCTCACCACCCTTCAAGCACGCGGCCACCGCAAGGGCAACGCCCGCCTGTCCGGACAGGTGCGCGGCACCCTCGCCCAGGCGGTCCGGCACCTGGGAGCGAAGGCGGGGATCACCGTGGTCACCGTCCCGGCCCGGGGCACCTCAAGGCTGTGCCCCGGCTGCCTCGCCGTACTCACCCACCATCCCGCGCCCGACCGGCTGTCGGAGCGGGGCTGGAAATGGGCGCACTGCACCGGCTGCGGGCTGTCCATGGACCGCGACCATGCCGCCGCCCGCCGGATCGTCTCCCGTGGCCTGCTCGCCCAGACCCACACCACCACCGACCGCACCACTGGCGCCCGGACCATCCGCACCACCGTCGACGGCACCGTGGCTCTGGTCCGGCGTCCGAAGAAGACCACCCGCCGCCTGCGCCGCCAACGCCACACCGATCAGGCCCCACCCCGAGCACGCGGCCCGAAGACCACTCCACGCAAAGGGCATCCCACCCCGGGCAGGCCGAGCAGCACCCGCCACCGAAGTACCCGGCCTGCCACCCAAGCCCTGGCCCCGAACCCTGAGACTTCCCGCCGTATGCCCGATGTGCGTACGGTCCCCGCCACCACCCCCACCCCGGGGGCAGCCCAGCGTCCGGCGGGGCATGACACCACGACACCAGCCACAGTCAGGCCGGTGCCAGGTCATGGAGTACCCGCACCCCACCGAACCGGAGAAGACCTTCCTCGAACCGGCCGGATGCGGCTCTCACGCAGAACCTGTCGACGACGCACCCGCGCCGCCGAGCGGACCGGCTTCCACCACCTGCACGCCACCGAAGTCCACCCCCTCACCCCGAGGATCGGACCACCGGACAGCGACCGCACACGGCCACGCCGCGCCCGAAAAGCCTGGAAACCACAGGCACACACAGAGTTCTAGAGACGCTGACTCAAGTCCCGCCGCACAACGGCGCGTTCGCGCTCACCAGGTCTTCTTGCGTCGGGGCTGGTGCGCGACCCGGTCCTCGGTGTGTCATGCCTCTGACATCAACCCGGTGTGCCCGGAGTGGAAGGAACCCCGTGAGCCAGATCCGTCCCCGTCGCCGTCCCCGTCCCCGTCCCCGCGTCCGCGTCCGCGTCCGCGTCCGCGCACTCTGCGCGGCCGCCGCGCTCGCCCTGGGCGTACCCGTCGCTTTCTCGGGCCCCGCCACCGCGGCGGTCCCCACGCACTCGGTGTACCTCCAGAACGCCGTCACCGGCCTCAACGCGGCGGGCAGCGGCGGTACGGTCGCCGCGCACAACCCCAGGGGCAACGAGGACCACCAGCAGTGGACGCCCGTCGCGGTCACCGGTGGCCACCAGCTGCGCAGCGCCGACCAGTCGGGGATCTGCCTCGGACGCACGGGCACCGCGGCGGTGACAGCGGCCTGCGGCGCGGACGGCACCACATGGACGGTCACCGAGGCCGCGAACAGCACGTACACCATCGGCGTGCCGGGAACCTCGCAGTATCTGACGGGCACCTCCTCCGACGCGTCCCTCGTGCAGCTCGGGTCGAGCGGCTCCTACGCCCGCTGGCACCTCACACCGGTGTCCTACGCGACGTCGCCCATGCCCTCCGCCGATACCCGCACGCTCGACCAGGTCTCGTTCCTCACCTCGCACAACGCCTACGCGAACGGTGTCGACGGCGACTTCGCCTCGTTCCCCGTGAGCCTGTTCCCGAACCAGGCGCGCGGGGTGAGTCGCCAACTCACGGACGGAGTGAGGGGGTTCATGCTGGACGCGTACACCAAGTCGGGCAGGGCGATGCTCTGCCACAACAGCTGTGACGGGGTGAGCAACCCGGTCCCGCTCGCCACGGACCTGCAGCACATGGTCACCTTCCTCAAGGCCGACCCGGGCCAGTTCGTCACCGTCTTCCTGGAGGACTACACCACCTCCGACGTGCTGAAGTCGTCGCTGGCGTCCGTGAGCGGTCTGTCCGACGTGCTGTATCGGCCGGACCAGGAGGGTGTGGCGACGAACGGCTGGCCGAGGATGGCGGACCTCGCGGCCCGGGGCAAGCAGCTGCTGATCTTCAGCGACCGCACCCGCGCGAGCGACACCTCCGCCGGCCACGTCACCCGTGACACGTTCGGCGTGATGTACCAGCGCGAGTGGACCGTCGAGAACCACTGGTCCATGGGCGGCGGGCTCGGTGGCTCCGACTGGTCCTGCTACAGCCGCTGGGGCACCGCCAGACCGCTCACGACGGACTCCGCCGCGTTCCACCCGCTGTTCGTGATGAACCACTTCCGCGACTACACGATCAGCGGCACGGCGGAGACGGACAACGCCAAGCTGGGCAACCGGGCGCAGAACTTCTGCACCCCGGCCGCGCGCAAGAAGCCCAACTACCTCGCCGTGGACCGCTACGAGCTGGGTTCACCGTCACCGCTCACGACCGTCGGGAACCTCAACGCGTACGTCCTCACGGCCGGGCAGTAGCCGCCGGGCCGGCAGACGGGCCGACAATCGGGCCGACAGACGGCTCGCCGGACCGCCCTCCGGCGGCCGTCGCCGTGCCCACCGCGCGCCCATCCTGCGGGGCGCCGAACGCATGCCCCGCAGGACGGGCAGATGGTTCCGGGAGAGCTTCGCCCGCTCCCCGCCGCCCGCGATCAGGGCGTTGACGGACGCCATCGGGTCGGCACCGGCCGACCGCGCCACCAACGCGCCGACCACCAGCGGCAGCAGCACCACCGCGAGGGCCGAACCGGTGGCGGTGGCCGTGGCGGTGGCCGTGGCGGTGACCTGGCGGAGGGGGCGCGGGCGCGAGGGGTGCGTGTCCATGACGACAGTGCATCACCGGGGCAGGGCGCCCGGCATCGGAGCACATACTCAGTCGCCCCGTCCGGCGTACTCAGGCCGCCACCACGGCTCCCCGCTCCCCCGCCTCCCGATGGATCGGTGTGCCCGAACCGGTCAACGGCACACCCGTACCGCCGCGCCGGGCCGCGACGATCTCCGCGGCGATGGACAGGGCGGTCTCCTCGGGCGTCCGGGCGCCGAGGTCCAGCCCGATCGGGGACCGCAGCCGGGCCAACTCCCGCTCGGTGAGGCCGACTTCCCGCAGCCGCCGATCGCGCTCGGCGTGGGTGCGGCGGGAGCCCATCGCGCCCACGAACGCGACCGGCATCCGCAGGGCCTCCTTGAGCAGGGGGATGTCGAACTTGGCGTCGTGGGTGAGCACGCACAGGACGGTGCGGCTGTCGGTCGCGGTGCGCCGCAGATAGCGGTGCGGCCAGTCCACGACGATCTCGTCCGCCTCGGGGAAGCGGGCACGGGTGACGAAGACCGGTCGGGCGTCGCACACGGTGACGTGGTGGCCGAGGAACTTGCCCGCCCGCACCAGTGCCGCCGCGAAGTCGATCGCCCCGAACACGATCATGCGGGGTGGTGGCACCCGCGTCTCCACGAGGACGGTGAGACCGTCGGCGCAGTACGACCCGTCCGCGGAGAGCTCGATCGTGCCGGTGCGTCCGCCGTCCAGCATGGCCCGCGCCTCGGCGGCGACAGTCCGGTCCAGGCCGGGACCGCCGCCGAGACCGCCGTCGTACGCGTACGCGCCCGCACGCACCCCGCCGTCCGGCCGGTCGCTCGCCTCGCCGGACGCCCGGTCGCGCTGGTCGTCGTACGCCCCGTCCCCGTCCTCGCCGGACGCCCCGCCGGCGCGTACGAGCAGGGCCTGTCCGAGGAGTTCGGCCGGTCCTCGGACGACGCGGGCGACGGCCGTCGGCTCGCCCTCGGCGGCGGCCGAGAGCGCGGCGCGCAGGACCGCTCGGGCGGGTGACCGGGCGGTGACCGGGGTGACCAGGATGTCGATCACCCCGCCGCAGGTCAGGCCGACGGCGAAGGCGTCCTCGTCGCTGTAGCCGAAGCGCCGCAGGACGGTCTCGCCGTCCGCCAGGGCCTGCCCGCACAGCTCGTACACCGCGCCCTCGACGCATCCGCCGGAGACGGAGCCGATGACCGTGCCCTCGCCGTCGACGGCGAGGGCCGCGCCGGGACCGCGCGGCGCGCTGCCGCCGACCGCGACGACGGTGGCGACGGCGAAGTCGCGGCCCTCCTCGGCCCAGGCGCTCAGCTCGGGGGCCAGGTCAAGCATCCCGGGCCGCCGTCAGGACGCGGTCGGGCCGGATCGGCAGTTGGCGGTGGCGGACGCCGGTGGCGTGCCAGACCGCGTTGGCGACGGCGGCCGCCGCGCCCACGATGCCGATCTCGCCGATGCCCTTGATGCCGACGGGGTCCTCGGGGTCGGGGTCGTCCACCCAGTCCGCCTCGACGGCGGGCACGTCGGCGTGCGCGGCCACGTGGTAGCCGGCGAGGTCGGCGCCGTAGTGGCCGCCGGACACCCGGTCGCGTACCGCCTCCTCGTGCAGGGCCATGGAGATGCCCCAGGTCATACCGCCGATGAACTGGCTGCGGGCGGTGAGCGGGTTGACGATCCTTCCGGCCGCGAAGATGCCGAGCATGCGGCGTACGCGCACCTCGCCGGTGGCGGGGTCCACGGCGACCTCGGCGAACTGGGCGCCGTAGGAGTGACGTTCCTTCTGTGCGAGGGCGCCGATGGCTGCGGTGGTGTCCGAGCGGACGGTGATGCCCTCGGGCGGGACGCCGCCGCCGAGGGCGAGCCGTTCCCGCAGTTCACCTGCCGCGAGGGTGACCGCCCAGGACCAGGAGCGGGTGCCCATCGAGCCACCGGCGATCATGGCCGGGCCGAGGTCGCTGTCGCCGAGCCTCACCCGGATACGGTCCGGTGCGGCCTCCAGCGCGTCGGCGGCGACCAGGGTGAGCGCGGTACGGGCGCCCGTCCCGATGTCCGCCGCGTTGACCCGCACGGTGTAGGTGCCGTCGGCCTCGGCCGTCACCGCCGCCGTGGACGGTCCCGCGCCCACGCCGAAGGAGGCCGCCGCCGTGCCGGTGCCGAGCAGCCGGCGGCCGTCGCGGCGTACACCGGGGCGCGGGTCGCGGTCGGCCCACCCGAACCGGCGTGCGCCCTCGCGGAAGCAGGCCCGCAGACCACGGCCGGCGAACGGCAGCCCGGAGACCGGGCCGCGCTCGGGTTCGTTGCGGGCGCGCAGTTCGATGGGGTCGATGCCCAGCTTCTCGGCGAGTTCGTCGAGCGCCGATTCCAGGGCGAACGATCCCGGGGCCTCGCCGGGCGCCCGCATGAACGTCGGCGTGGGCACGTCGAGCCGGACGACCCGGTTGGCCGTGTGGTGGGCGTCGGCGTCGTACATCACGCGGGCCGGTCCGGCGGCCGGCTCGACGAACTCGTGGACGGTCGAGGTGAGGCTGTGCGAGCGGTGTTCCAACGCGCGCAGCCGTCCGTCGGCGTCGGCGCCGAGCCGGACGCGCTGGGTGGTGGGGCTGCGGTAGCCCGCGAGGGAGAACATCTGACGCCGGGTCAAGACGACCCGGACCGGTCGCCGCAGGACGGTCGCGGCCATGACGGCGGCGACCTGGTGCGCGCGGACGCCCTTGCTGCCGAAGCCGCCGCCGACGTGCTCGGAGCGCACCCGGACCGAGGCGGGGTCGAGGGAGAACAGGTTGGCGAGTTCGCCCGCGACCCACATGGTGCCCTGGTTGGAGTCGACGACGTCGAGCCGGCCCCCGTCCCAGCGGACCGTCACGGCGTGCGGCTCCATCGGGTTGTGGTGTTCCTCGGGGGTGCTGTACTCGGCGTCCACGACGACGGCGGACGCGGCGAGTTCGGCCTCCAGGTCGCCCTTGCCGGTCACCGCCGGGCCGAAGCCGCCCGCGTCGTAGGCGTCCGGGTGCCCGGCGGTGAAGGTGACGTCGTGCGGTTCCTGGTCGTAGTGCACGACCAGGGCCTCGGCGGCCTCCCTGGCCTGTTCGGAGGTCTCGGCGACGACCAGCGCGACCGGCCAGCCGACATGGGGGACCCGGTCGTGCTGGAAGACGGCCGTGGTCGGGTCGGGCTTCATCCCCATGAGGCCCGTGTAGTCGGTTTCGAGGCGTGGGGCGTTCTCGTGGGTCAGGACGGCGAGCACGCCCGGCCGCGCGAGCGCGTCGGCGGACTCGATCGCGCGGATCCGGCCGCGGGCCACGGTCGACAGCGCCAGCCAGCCGTGGACGAGCCCGGTGAACGGGACCTCCCCGGCGTAGCGGGCCGCTCCGGTGACCTTGTCCCGGCCCTCGACCCGGGTGTGCGCGGTGCCGACGGCACCCTGGCGTGCGGTGGGGGCGGTGGTCATCGGGTGGCCTCCTCGGAAGGTGCGGAGGTGGGTGCGGGAGTGGAAGTGGGTGCGGTGGCGAGTTCGGACAGGACGGCCACGACGAGGTTGCGCGTCAGCGTCACCTTGTACGCGTTGTGCGGCAGCGGTCGCGCGGCCGCCAGTTCGGCGTCGGCGGCGGCCGCGAAGGCCTCGGCGTCGGCGGGCGCGCCGGTCAGCGCGCGTTCCGCCGCGTGGGCCCGCCACGGCCGGGACGCGACCGCCCCGAAGGCCAGCCGCACGTCCCGCACGACACCGTCCCGGACGTCGAGCGCGGCGGCGACGGAGCCGATGGCGAAGGCGTACGAGGCGCGCTCGCGGACCTTGCGGTAGCGGGAGCGGGCGGCCACCGGGGTGGGCGGCAGGGTGACGCCGGTGATCAGGGCGCCCGGCGGCAGGGCGGTCTCCAGGTGCGGGGTGTCGCCCACCGGGAGGTAGAAGTCGGCGAACGGCAACTCGCCGTGCCCGTCGGCCGTTTCGTACGACACGACGGCGTCGAGGGCGGCCAGCGCCACTCCCATGTCGGAGGGGTGGGTGGCCACGCAGTGCCCGGAGGCGCCCAGGATCGCGTGGTGGTGGTGCTCGCCCTCGATCGCGGGGCAGCCGCTGCCGGGGACCCGCTTGTTGCACGGCCGGGTGATGTCGGCGAAGTAGCCGCAGCGGGTGCGCTGGAGGAGGTTGCCGCCGACCGTGGCCATGTTGCGCAGTTGCCCGGAGGCGCCGGCCAGCACCGCCTGGGTGAGCGCCGGGTAGCGGCGGCGGACTTCGGGGTGCGCGGCGAGGTCGCTGTTGGTGACGGTCGCGCCGATCCGCAGCCCACCGCCCTCGGTCGTCTCGATCCCGTCGAGCGGGAGTTCACGGACGTCGACGAGGCGGGCGGGCCGCTCGACCCCGGTCTTCATCAGGTCGACGAGGTTGGTGCCGCCGCCGAGGAAGCGCGCCTCGGGGTCGGCGCCGAGCAGGGCGACGGCGCCGGAGACGTCGTGGGCCCGCTGGTAGTCGAACTCCCTCACGCCACGGCCTCCTTGGCCTTCGTGGTGCTGTCGGCGGCGGCGCGGGCGACGGCCTCGACGATCGACACGTAGGCGCCGCAGCGGCACAGGTTGCCGCTCATCCGCTCCCGGATCTCCTCGGGCGTCAGCGGTGGCGCTCCGGCCTCCGGGCGTACGTCGTCGGTGGCGGCGCTGGGCCAGCCCGCCGCGTGCTCCTCGATGACCGCGATGGCCGAACAGATCTGGCCCGGTGTGCAGTAGCCGCACTGGAAGCCGTCCAGATCGAGGAACGCCTGCTGCACGGGGTGGAGTGCGTCGCCGTCGGCGACACCCTCGATGGTGGTGATCTCACGCCCCTCGGCCGCCACCGCCAGCTGCAGACAGGACACCTCCCGCCGTCCGTCGACGAGGACGGTGCAGGCTCCGCACTGCCCCTGGTCGCAGCCCTTCTTGGTACCGGTCATGTCGAGGCGCTCGCGCAGGGCGTCGAGCAGCGTGGTGCGGTGGTCGACCGAGAGCGTGTGCTTCTCGCCGTTGATGTTCAGGGTGACGGCGCTGTACGTCGATGAGGTGGCTGGGGACATGATCAGCCTTCTTTCGCGTATCCGGGGCATGTCGAGAGGGACTCGCCCCGGCCGGCGGACGAGTCGGGAAAACGGGACGGCGCGGCTGTCGGCGCAGGTGGCGCCGGCGCTACGATGAAGCAACCGGACAGCTGTCCGGTCCGAGAAACGTAACGGACAGCTGTCCGCTTAACAAGTGCGGGTTTCGGTCACGGATCCGTCAGGAGGTCGCGTGCGACAGAAGAAGGACGCCTCCCTGCGCTCGGACGCCCAGCGCAACCGCGAGCGCATCCTGGCGGTCGCGCTCGTCGAGCTGACGCGCGCCGCGGACACACCGCTGAGCAGGATCGCCCGGGAGGCCGGCGTCGGCCAAGGCACCTTCTACCGCCACTTCCCCACCAGGGAGGACCTGGTCCTGGAGATCTACCGGCACGAGATGCGGCAGGTCGCCGACTCCGCCGCCCACCTGCTCGACACCCACGAGCCCGACCGGGCGCTGCGCGAGTGGATGGACCACCTCGCCCGGTTCGCCATGACCAAGGTGGGCCTCGCGGACGCGATCCGCCAGGCCACCTGCGGCCCCGGCGCCCCCGACAAGCCGGACCCCACCCCGGTGTCCGAGGCCGCCGAACTCCTTCTGCGCGCGGGCGAGAAGGCCGGCACCGTCCGCCCCGGAGTCACCGTGGACGACTTCTTCCTCGCCATCGCCGGCCTCTGGCAGATCGACCCCGAGGACTGGCAGCCGCGCGCCGGCCGCCTCCTCGACCTCGTCATGGACGGCCTGCGCACCGGGACGGCGGCGCGCTGAGCGCCGCCCGGGTCCACCGGACGGCGCGCAGGAGCGTCGCGACTTCACCTGGCACCCGGAGCGTTTCGCGGTCCGCTCCGGGTTCTGTTCGCGGTCCGCTCCGGGTTCCGTTGGTGTACGGACCCGTCAGAGTCGCGCCCCGACGTCCGCGCCGTTCGCGGGCCGCAGGAAGTTCGAGGCCGGGATCGAACCGTCGGCCGCCCTGGGCCCGGTGACCGCGGCCGCGTCGGTGCTCACGAAGGACCAGCTTCCGCCGAGGTTCCAGGAGTTGCCGCTGCCACCGGAGTTCGAGCCCAGAGAGACGTTCGTACCGTTGGCCACCGAGAGGTTCTTCGTCAGTGTGCCGTCGGCGTCGGCGAAGTCGAACCCGGCACCCTTGTTGCGCCACGCCGTGCAGCGCTCGGCGACCATCGCTCCCGGGTTGGCGTTGTCGATGAACCCGCCGGCCGAGTTGTCCCACGCCATGGTGCCGCGCACCACATGGGCCGCGGGCAGGTCCTCGTCACCGCCGCCCAGCTTGAAGCCGTTGCCGTCCCCGGTGTAGTTCGGGATGCTCCAGCGGTTGTAGCCGTTCCCGTACGCGGCGCTGCCCTCGACCGTCACCGGGGAGAGGAACTCCCAGAAGTCCAGCCCGTCGTCGGAGTTGTTCCACAGCCGGGCGCCGCGCACCACGTTGCCCGTCCCGGAGCCCTCCTTGATGGCCAGGCCGTCGGCGCTCTCACCGTTCTTGCGCGGATCCCGGTTGCCGTGGCTGTCCAGGTTGATGAACTGGTTGGCGCTCGACGCACCCTGGATGTGCACCCCGGACTCGTAGTTGTTCCGGGTGACCAGGCGCTCGAAGACATTGCCGCTGGTGTCCGCGCCGAAGATCCCGTACGGCCCGTTGACGATCTCCAGGCCGCTCAGCCGCCAGTGCTCCCCCTCGATGTGGATCGCGCCCCGCTGGGCCCGGGGGATGCTGGAGCCCACGGCGCCGGGCGTGTACGGCATGCCCTCGCCGTCGATGACGACCCGTTCGCCGTTGTAGTCGCCCATCCGGATCGGCTGACTCGCCGTACCGCTCTTGAGCAGCTGGATGTTGCTGCTCGGCGCGTACGTCCCGCCCCGGATGAGGATCGAGTCGCCCGGCTGCGCCAGGTCCACGGCGCGCTGGACGGTCCGCAGCGGTGCCGCCAGTGTGCCCGCGTTGCCGTCATTGCCGTTGGTCGCCACATAGAGGCTGGTGGCGGCGTGCGCGGCGGGGGCGGACAGGGCGAGGAGCCCGCCGGCCACGAGGCTCAACAGGCCTACGCACGCGGTGAATCGCTGTGGACGCATGGGTCGTCTCCCGGTCAGCCGTGAGGGAAAGCGCTTTCCAACCGGAAGTTAGGGTGGCTGTCCCGAGCACGTCAATATCCATGCACATGGAATACGTTTCCATCCATGAACGCACACATGGGTGCACTCCGTCATCTTGACGTGCCAATGACAACAATGGCATGTTCGACTGGGAGCGCTCCCATCTCACCAGGGAAGGGACCACCATGCGCAGCACCCGCTACTCCCCCTTACGACATCTGTCGCTTCTCGGCCTGCTGGCCGCCCTGCTCCTCCCCTTCGGACCGGCCTTCGCACCGGTCGCCTCCGCGGTCGACGCCGCGGCGGCCCCTGTGCGCGTGATGCCGCTCGGCGACTCGATCACCGGCTCGCCCGGCTGCTGGCGGGCGGTGCTCTGGAACCGTCTGCTGAACGGCGGTCACACGGACATCGACTTCGTCGGCACGCTCGGCCCGCAGGGCTGCGGGCAGGCGCACGACGGCGACAACGAGGGCCACGGAGGCGAGTTGGTGACCCAGGTCGCCGACCGGGACCTGCTGCCGGGCCGGCTGGCCGCGACGCGTCCGGACATCGTTGTCATGCACTTCGGCACCAACGACGTGTGGAGCAGCATCGCCCCCGACCGCATTCTCGCCGCCTACACCAAGCTGGTCGGCCAGATGCGGGCCTCCGACCCCCACATGCGGATCCTCGTCGCGCAGCTCATCCCCATGAACCCCGGCAGTTGCACGGGCTGCGCACAGCGCGTCGTCGACTTCAACGCGCGGATCCCCGACTGGGCGCGGGCGACGAGCACCGCCGAGTCTCCCGTGACCGTGGTGGACCAGTGGACGGGGTTCAGTACGGCGACCGACACCTACGACGGGGTGCATCCGAACGCGGCCGGGGACGAGAAGATCGCCGCCCGCTGGTATCCCGCGCTGAGCGCGGTGCTCGACGCGGGGGTGCCGGGTGATCCCGGGGACCCGGGCGACCCCGGCGATCCCGGTGGCGGTCAGCGGACGTGCTCCGCGGCCTTCCGGGCCACCAGCGTCTGGCAGGGCGGCTACCAGGGCGAGGTGACCGTGACGAACACGTCCACGGCCACCGTCGCGGGGTGGACCGTGACCGTCGCCCCGGCCGCCGGGGCCCGGCTCACGCAGGTCTGGAACGGGACCTCGACCACGGCGGCCGACGGCACGGCCACGGTCACCGCCGCCGCGTGGAACGGCACGCTCGCGGCGGGTGCGAGCACCACGTTCGGGTTCGTGGCCACGACGTCCACGACGGCCGGGACGCCGTCGGCGACGGTCGCGTGCACGGCACGGGTGACCTCGTCGTGACGCTCACCGCTCATCCCCACCCCGCACGATGCGCCTCGTCGTGACGCCCACCGCTCATCCCCACCCCGCTCGATCCACC